>JBAYCS010000012.1:0-9549 GCA_041668625.1 Acholeplasmataceae bacterium
AAAAGATCAATTGATTATAGACATAAAAAAAGCCATCACCATGTTTTATGGCAACGACCCGATAAATCATAAGGATTATCCAAAAATTATTAGTTTGAAACATCACCAAAGATTGATTCAATTGATCAATTTGGACAAAGTGGTTTATGGTGGACGTTATGACAATCAAAAAATCGAACCAACCTTATGTGATCAAATCACTTGGGATGATAAAATTATGCAAGAAGAAATCTTTGGTCCAATTCTCCCTATCATGACTTATGATCACATAGAAGAAGTCATTAATGCACTCAAGAAGAAAGATAAACCTTTAGCACTCTATCTGTTTACAGAAAATAAAGACATAAAAAAACAAGTGATTAAAGAGCTTAGCTTTGGTGGAGCAACAATCAATGATACATTGATGCATTTCGCGAATGAAAATCTCCCTTTTGGGGGTATTGGTAAATCTGGTATGGGTTCATATCATGGGAAACACAGTTTTTATACGTTCAGCCATGCTAAAGGTGTCGTCGATCGTTCAACTCATATCGATGTTTCTCTAAGATATCTTCCAGAATCTGAACAAAAACTAAACATCATAAAAAGAATCTTAAAATAAAAAAGGTGACTAGGTCACCTTTATGTTTATCTATGTTTTAAATGGGGGAATAAAATGACATCGCGAATATTAGGGGTATTCGTAAGTAACATGACAAAACGGTCTATTCCGATACCTAGACCACCAGTAGGTGGCATACCATATTCTAAGGATTCAACGAAGTCGATATCCATTTCAGAAGCCTCTTCATTACCGAGGGCTTTTTCTTTTAATTGATTTTCGAAACGTTCTCTTTGATCAATCGGATCATTGAGTTCAGAGAATGCATTCGCATATTCACTTTTCATGATGAAAAGTTCAAAACGATCTGTAAATCTTGGATCTTTTGCATTTTTCTTAGCAAGTGGGCTAATTTCAATTGGGTGTCCATAAACCATGGTCGGTTGAATGATTTTATCTTCGACATAGTGTTCAAAGAATGCTTCGATGATATGACCAATTGCAAAATGTTTTTCAACATGGATATCATGTTTTTTAGCTAATGCTCTAGCTTCATCAAGCGTCATATGTTGCCAAAAATCAACACCAGAAAGTTCTTTAATCGCATCCACCATGTGCCATCTCTTCCAAGGGCGTTCCATGTGAATAATTTCATCATTATATGAAATGTCATAAGTTCCTAAAGTTTCATAAGCAACCGTTGAAAGACAAGATTCTACAAGATCCATCATATCTTCCATATCGCCATAAGCTTGATAAGCTTCGATGGTTGTAAATTCTGGATTATGTTTGGCGTCCATACCTTCATTTCTAAAGAGTCTACCAATTTCATAAACACGTTCCATGCCGCCAACGATTAAACGTTTTAAGGGGAGTTCTGTAGCAATTCTTAAGTAGAAGTCCATATCAAGTGCATTATGATGGGTCACAAATGGACGTGCAGCTGCACCACCTAATATTGAATGAAGAACAGGAGTTTCAACTTCTACAAATCCTTGTCCGTCAAAAAACTTTTGGATTGAACGGATAATTTTAGGTCTTAAAAATGCAACTCTTCTTGCTTCGTCATTCACAATTAAGTCAACATAGCGTCTACGTCTTGCTTCCTCTTTATCTTGTAAACCATGAAATTTGTCAGGTAAAGGGCGTAATGCCTTCGATAAATGTGTATAAACTTCTGCTTTAATGGTCAATTCACCGGTTTTCGTACGAAAAACAGTACCTTCAATACCGATAATATCTCCTAAGTCTGAAAGTTTAAAAATTTCATAAGATTCTTCGCCAATGTGATCTTGTCTTACATAGACTTGAATTTGACCATCACGATCTTGTACGTTAATAAATCCTGCCTTACCTTGACGTCTTTTTAACATGATTCTACCAGCAATAGACACTTTAGGTTTCATTTCTTCTAACTGGTCGTGGTCAAAAGCACCATAATTTTCATGGACATCTTTTGAAAGGTGTGTACGTATATATTTTTGTCCAAAAGGTTCGACACCACGTGATTTTAATTCTTCAGCTTTTTCGCGTCTGACAATCTCTTGTTCTTTTAAGTCATCTGGAAACATAAATAATCCTCCTAATCCAAGATATTATATCATAATAAAGGCCATAATCAAATGTTATGGCCGTTTTTCTTCACTGATGAGTTCATACATAAATTGATCTTTTTTAGGTTCAAGCGAGATAACTTTTACAGTAATTATTTTTAAACCTAAATATAAAGTAATCAAATCACCAATTTTTACTTCAGCAGAAGGTTTTGCAAGTTTTTGGTTAATCATGATTTTCTCTTTAGTAGCTGCTTCTTTAGCAACCGTCCTTCTTTTGATAATTCGTGATACTTTTAAATATTTATCAAGCCTCATTGTTTGATTCAGCTTTCTTTTCTTCCCACCATCCAAGTTTCTTTGTTTGAACGATTTCATCAATATCAGCTTTTGTGAGGGTTTCAACTTCAACTAAATATTTAGCAATTAAGTCTAGTAGATCACGATTTTCTGTGATGATATGTCTAGCTTTATCAAAACAAGTTGTGATAATATGTCTTACTTCTTTATCGATTTCATGAGCAACTTGGTCTGAGAAATTCTTTTCTTTAAAGTAATCTCTACCTAAGAACACATTACCACCGGAGCTTTCATATTGAATTGGCCCTAAATCACTCATTCCATATTCAGTAACCATTGAACGAGCAATTCTAGTCGCAATTTGGAAGTCATTATATGCACCTGTAGTGACTGTTTCAAAAACAATTTCTTCAGCAACACGTCCACCAAGATAAGAAGTAATACGAGCAATAAGTGATTTTTTAGTTTCTAAGAATTTTTCTTCTAAAGGAACCATTAAGTTATAACCACCTGCAGTACCACGGGGAATAATTGTAACCTTTTGAACTACATTTGCATCTTCAAGTTTAATACCGATGACAGCGTGACCAGCTTCGTGATATGCGACGACATTTTTTTCATTCACTGAATATTTACGACTCTTTTTAGCAGGTCCCATCATCACACGATCAATCGCTTCATCCATATCTTGTTCAGCAATCATGGTGCGATTATCACGTGCTGCTAGAAGTGCTGCTTCATTAAGTAAGTTTTCAATATCAGCACCACTAAAGCCCGGAATGCGATTTGCAAATTCATTAAGTTTAATTTTAGGATCTAACTTTTTGTTTCTTGCATGAACTTTTAGAATTTCTTCACGACCTCTAACATCTGGAAGATTAATTGTGATTTGACGGTCAAAACGACCTGGACGAAGTAATGCAGGATCTAATACGTCTGGACGATTAGTAGCCGCAATGATAATAATGCCCATATTGGTAGAGAATCCATCCATCTCAACTAAGAGTTGGTTTAAGGTTTGTTCACGTTCATCGTGACCACCACCAAGACCAGCACCACGTTGACGACCCACAGCATCAATTTCATCGATGAAAATGATACATGGTGAATTTTCTTTAGCGACTTTAAATAAATCTCTCACACGAGAAGCACCAACACCCACAAACATTTCAACGAAATCAGAACCTGAAATCGAGAAGAATGGGACATTAGCTTCACCAGCAACAGCTCTCGCAAGAAGTGTTTTACCTGTACCAGGTGATCCTACAAGAAGAACTCCTTTGGGTATACGTGCACCCATATCGACATATTTTTTAGGCGTTTTTAAGAAATCGATGAGTTCAGCCATTTCTTGTTTTTCTTCATCAGCGCCAGCAACATCTTTAAATGTAATTGATTTTTCACGATTTAATTTTGCGCGATTCTTAGCAAAATCAAAGGCTTTACTATTTTGACTGTTTGCGTTTCTAAAGATAATAAATAATACAACCAAAATTAAGATCATTGGAACCAAATTCAAGAGAACTGTCCATAAAGTGACTCCTGATTTAGGAATGATATTCGTTACACCACCATAATTTTCTACAGTGATTAACAGGGTCTCTGCTTGATCAATACGCATGATGGACTCGAATAATACGACACCACCATAAAGTGTTTTATGTTGATCATACATTTTACCATTGATTTTTACTAAGTCAAAGTTGTCTCCACCAATTAAGGTGTATTCAATGGCTTCAATGTGTTGAGCTTGTGCTGCACTTTCAACTTCCGAAAAAGTTAATTCTTGAATTTGCCCAGATAATGCATCACGTAAGAATAGAAAAACACCAACGACAATGATTAATGTAAATAACATAATCAAGTAATCAGGTTTTCTTCGCATAGGTTGTTTCATTGGTTTTTTGGGATTTTGATTCATTATATGACCTCTTTATTCGTGTTTTTTCGTGTAAATTTCGGGTTTGAGAACACCAACATAAGGAAGATTGCGATAAAATTCCTCATAGTCTAGACCATAGCCTACAACAAATTCTTTTGGTATGATTTTACCAACATAATCCGGTTGATAAGGTCTTAATCGTCCTTCGGGTTTATCAAGTAATGTGACCATCTTAACTGAGTTAGCTCCTCGATGTTTTAAAAGCTCCATGATTGTAACGATTGTATTCGCAGTATCGACGATGTCTTCTACAATTACAATATCACGACCTGAAATTGGAATATCCAAATCCATTTTAATTTTAACATCTCCTGATGAAGCAATGCCTCCGTGGTAACTTGAAACCGACATAAATACGATTTCAATTGGAATATCTACATTTCTAACAATGTCAGACATAAAAGGAACACAACCTTTAAGTAGCCCTAGGAAAACAGGTTTTTTTCCTTCGTAGTCTAGGGTAAGTTGTTTACCAAGTCTTTCACAAATTTCTTTTATTTCTCTTTCAGTAACTAAAATACGTTCAATGTCTTGATGCATGGCTATTGTCCTCTTTTTAATTCGAATAATATTTCATTTTCATCACCTAGAGTTTGATTTAAATAGAAATCTTCAACCCATAGGATAGTTTGATTGTGATCGACTAAAACCCATAAAGCATTACGTGTATTTGTGGGTACTTTGCGATCGATTAAGAGCTTTTTAAGTTTTTTATGTCCATATGTATAACTTAAGACATCACCGTCTTCACGATGGCGTAGCCATAGTGGAAACGCTAATTTATTATAACATAATTTAGTGAAATTCTCAGTATTCGCCTTGGTTTTAGACAAAAATGTGAAAATCGTGTTATTATCAATTCTGTTTAACCCGTTTTTAATCTCTATTTTAATTGGTTTAGTTCTTGATAAAGGCTCTATAAAAGCATTATTATAGGATTTAGTCATCACATAATCTTTGCTTAACCGATAAGTTTGATTAGGTCTCTTCGATTCTAACATACGCTTAATTTTCATGATAATTTCATAGGATGGAGATAAATCATGGCTTTCTATAAGATAAGCAATCATATCATCTTTTAGGGCTTCATCTAGAGTTTTAAACATTGATATGTCAATGTTGAATGATCCATTTAACTGTTTTGTTGTTTGTCTTCTAATGAATGTAAATGCTTGAGAAACTTGTAAATGGAATTGTTTAATTTGTTCTAATAAATTTTCGTTTTCTTGTTTCATGACAGGCACTACGGCATGTCTATAACGATTCCTCAAATAAAGATCTCTTTCATTAGATTCATCATCTAAGAAAGGGGCTTCGTATTTATTGGCATGTTCAATGATTTCTTTTTTAGTTTTATATAGTAGTGGTTTCACATATATATGATGTCCATCATCGTGATAGACTTGCATACCAGCATAGCCTAAAAGATTACTCCCTCTAGTCATCTTAATTAAGATACTTTCGAAAAGATCATCTAAATGATGGGCGGTCAAAATGTAATGCGTTTTATATAGACGAGCCACTTCATTTAAATAAAATGTTCTAAGTAAATGGGCTTGGTGATGAAAATTACCGTC
This sequence comes from Acholeplasmataceae bacterium, assembly GCA_041668625.1. Taxonomy (GTDB): domain Bacteria; phylum Bacillota_I; class Bacilli_A; order Acholeplasmatales; family Acholeplasmataceae; genus UBA6181. The sequence continues at coordinate 5,914 of JBAYCS010000012.1, forward strand.
TTTAACTTTTATTTTATAGTAATGAAATGGAATGTTATATGTTTTACAATAAGATTCAACTAAATCTTTCTCAATAACTGATTGATCCCTCTTTAAATGATTAAAATGTACTACGGCAAGCTTATAAGGGCCATCTTTCAAGAGCGAAAGAAGGACCATGGAATCAATACCACCACTTACAGAAACAACTAAGATGTCATCGGTTGGAATTTTAAGTTCGTTTTTTAATAGCGGGATTAAATGTTTCATAATACCCCACCTTTCACAGCTATATTATACCATGTTGTGACGTAAAATATTGGCTTAAAAAAGGGTGGCTCATGTTATAATAGGAAAGGAACAGGGAGGATGAAACATGTTGATTCTTGCAAGCAGTTCACCCAGACGTGCGAAACTTCTATCGGATATAGGTTTGGAATTTATTGTTGAACCCAGTCATATAAACGAAGAAGAAATTGATAGTAAACTTAAACCAACTGAATTAGCGATTGAACTCGCTAAACTAAAAGCACTTCATGTAGCCAAAAATCATCCAGATGATATTGTGATTGGTGCCGATACCATTGTTGTTCATGAAGAAACAATATTAGGTAAACCTAAAGATGAAGAAGATGCTTATCGTATGCTTAAACGCCTTTCAGCAGATAGACATATCGTTTATACAGCGGTTGCTCTTGTGAAAGGCACAAAGATTCATACCTTTATATCAGAAGCTGAGGTTTCAATGAAACCCTTAAGTGATTTAGAAATTCAAAATTATATTAAAACCGGTGAACCTATGGATAAAGCAGGTGCATATGGCATTCAAGGCGATGGTGGTAATTTAGTTGACCACTATAAAGGTGATTTCTTTACGATTGTGGGACTACCTTTAAAGGATTTAATGGATGCTTTAAAAGATTTCCGATAAAAAAAGGATGCGTGCATCCTTTTATTTTCGGTTTTTTTCTATATCTATTAATTCATCTTTTGAAAAAACATATTTCTTTCTGCAAAAATGACATTCAATTTCAGCTTGTCCATCCTCATGAATAAGTGTAGTAAGTGTTTCTTTATCTAATGCAGATAAAGATCTTGCAAATCCATCTTTTGAACAATGACATACATAGCCTATGGGTTGTTTCTTCAGTATTTCTTCAGTTCCACTTGATAACATATGTAGTATTTCTTCAGGAGTTTTTCCGATTTGAATGAGGGATGATACTGCAGGAAATCCAGCGATTATTTTTTCAATCTTTTGAATAGTCTCTTCAGTTATATTTGGCATTAATTGTAAAATATATCCTCCACTTGCAAGCACGGTCTGATCAACATTGACTAAAACACCAACGCCTACAGAAGACGGAGTTTGTTCGGATAAAGCGAAGTAATAAGTGAAATCATCACCGATCTCTCCAGTTTGTAATTCAGATGAGGATGTAAAAAAATCTTTCATCCCTAAATCTTTAGTGACGTGAAGAAAGCCTTTACCGACAGCTTCTCCAACGTTTAGTTTACCAGCCTTAGATCCGGTTTCATATTTAATATAGACGTTAGGATTATAAATTTCTCCTCGAACTTCTCCAGATTGATTGCTTTCAACAAGCATGGAACCTATAGGACCATCACCTTTGATTCTAAGAGTGATTCGTTCACCTTCCTTATACATCATACCCATCATTGATGCTACGGTTAAAGTTCTACCAAGAGCAGCTGTTGCTGTTGGCCAAGTTTCGTGAATTTTTCTTGCTTCTTCAACTAAATTAGTAGTAGTCGCGACATAAATTCGAACTGTTTTATTATATGCAGTTGCTATGAGTGCGTAATCTTTCATCATAAACCTTCCTTTACATAAGATATTGTAGCATGTTTGAATCTTTTTTATGCCTGTGATACAATGAAGCGGGTGATTTTTGATGTCTTTTAAAATAGGTAATATCGAAGTCAAAAACAAAATCGTTTTAGCACCAATGGCTGGAGTTTCCAACAGCCCTTTTCGAATTTTATCAAGACGTTATGGAGCAGGTCTTGTGTATGCTGAAATGGTATCTGATAAAGGCTTAATCTATGAAAATCAAAAGACAAAAGATCTCTTGTTTATGACTGATTTTGAAAAACCAATGGCCCAACAGATTTTTGGTGCAGATTTAGACACCATGGTTAAAGCAGCGATTTATATTGACCAACATAGTAACTGCGACATTATTGATATTAATATGGGATGCCCTGTACCTAAAGTTGCTATAAAGGCACAAGCTGGAGCATCTCTGATGAAAGATCCAAATCGGATTTATGAAATTGTTAAGGCGGTTTCTGAAAGTGTATCTAAACCTGTTACTGTTAAAATAAGAAGTGGCTGGGATTTAAATACAGTGAATGCTGTTGAAGTTGCAAAGCAAATCGAAAGAGCAGGAGCAAAAGCTATTACTGTTCATGCGAGAACTCGTTCACAAGGATATAGCGGAACTGCAGATTTAGATGTTATTAAAGCAGTTAAAGAAAATGTGAATATTCCTGTGATTGGAAATGGCGATGTAATTGATGGACCAACTGCCAAATATATGCTTGAATACACGAAATGTGATGCAGTGATGATTGGTAGAGCAGCTTTAGGAAATCCTTGGATTTTTAGAGAGATTGATGCATATTTAAACTCAGGTGAGATTATAGATAAACCCTCTAAAAATGAAATTCGGGATATGATGATCCAACATATGGAATCACTGGTAGAACTTAAAGGGGAGCATGTTGCTATCTTAGAGATGCGGAGTCATGGGCCATGGTATTTAAAGGGAATGGATCATGCAAGTGATTTAAGAAGAAAACTTTCTCAAACGAAAACAAAAGAAGAATTTATTGAACATATTGACCATTTCTTTAATCATTAGATATAATGAGTGTGCATGATAAACGGAAGAGTATCGAAGTGGTTATAACGACCTGCACTCGAAATGCAGTTACCCGCAAGGGTACATGGGTTCGAATCCCATCTCTTCCGCCATATAAAACAAAAGGATGAAAATTTCATCCTTTTTAATTTAAACACCGAAAATATTTTTATGAAGCCCTTTTATCCATTATAAATTTTTTATAGAGTGTTTGTTGATCAGGTGTCAATATGACTCTTACAAAGGTGCCATTTTCATCATATTTAGTCTCCAAAACTGTCGTGTTTTCTTTAATTTGAGAATAGACTTGCCCTTGATCAAATGGAATAAGTAAATGCGTAATTCGACTTTCTTTGTAGATGTGTCCATATATCGCATCAACTAATGTATCGATGTTTTCTTTTGTTCTATTGGATACAAAGATATAGTCTTCATCAACTGGAGGATTTTTTTCTGCAATCTCTTTTTTAGTAAAAACAAGTAGTCGTTCAATTTCATCAGCATTGATTGATTTAAGTACGGATTTTGTTGTATCGATTTGTTGCTGATCAAATTGATAGCCATCTACTACATGTAAAAGTAAATCAGCCTCAATTACATCTTTTAATGTGGATTCAAATGAACGAATAAGCTCATGCGGAAGTTTAGAAACAAATCCAACAGTATCAATTAATATAAAAGGTGGATAATTTTGTTTTTTCAACCGTTTTGCTTTCGTATCAAGTGTGGCAAACAACATATCTTTTTCAAACACAGGTTCTGAATCATG
>JBAYCS010000013.1:0-9181 GCA_041668625.1 Acholeplasmataceae bacterium
GCATAAGTAGCAAGTAAATATCCAATCAAGGTTGAAATCGTTGAAATCGTAAAGATTTCGATAGCAAACGATCTAAAAATATCCATTTTCTTTACACCAAGTGCACGGTGAACAGATACTTCATAAATTCTTGAAATCAAGGAAGACCTAATCACAAAATAAAATCCTACCATTGAAAATCCAATCAGTAATAATGATGTTCCAAGTGTACTGATAAATGCAATACGTTGACTTGATAGTCTTGTCTCAAATGCATCTTGATAAATATCACTTGACGTAATATTATGTGTTTCGAGTAATTCTTCCATCAACGCTTCACGATTATTTGAGTAAATGTATATTTCTTTTGTTTCATTGATTGCCATTTTCTTTAAAGTGCTTGCAGTATATATTTTTACACCAAAATCTTCGAGTTGATGAATCCCTGAAACTGTAATGTCATATATTGGAAAATGTTTTGGCCAAGTTCCTGTAACATCAAGCATTGGATCAAGAAAGGCAAATTCTTCTAAAGATAGCATGATTTGTCCATCAAGCGGGGCATTTCCATGTAATATGATAGATGCATCATAGAGCTCATAAGGGTGTTGTTTAGCGTCTTTAAAAGCGAAATAAGCACTTGCGACTTCACTCATGAATATCATAGGGATTTCAGATTCAACGACACCAACAATTTTTGAAGTTTCATCATTGAATTTAAACTGCTCTTCAAAAATATGTGCATAACTCCATATTCCAAAATCTTGACCTACTCTTGTATCAACTAATTGATCAGCAATTCTTGATGTAATCACATATTCTTTATCATTTTCTGGCTGTCTTCCTTCAATGATTTTATAGAGATTGATGTGATCTTTTGTTTCAATTTGCGCATTAAATCCGACAAACGCTTCACTACCATCGGCATTTAAAAAACGCATCATGACTTGACGATAAGGATTGATATAGTAATCATTATCATCTGCACCAAGTGCCATGAACTCTTCATAGGTTGGTAGATTTTCTTTATAATCGGTTTGTATATACCCTTTTGAAATTTGCATGTAAGGCTCAGGTCTAACAATCGCAACTGACGCTAATGTGGCAATCGTAAACGCGATGACCATCCCAGCAATAAAGAAGCTAAAGAGCATGATCTTACCTTTTCTGCCCGTGCGAAGCACCTTTTCTAGTGCCATTCTAAATGTTTGCTTAATAGAGACCATTGAGGATGACTCTTTTTTAATTTGGCTATGATTGATTTCTTCTAAATCAAATGTCGTTTGAATAAGTTCTTGTCTTGACTTTTTAACATAATGCTCATTTTTAATCGATATTCCAGCATTTTCATCAACAATTTTTAATTTGTCATAGACAGAGTTAACATCGAGGTAAAGTGTTTTATTTTTAATAATTAGCTTGATATTCATGGGACTCAAAGATTCAACTTCATCAGAGAAAATCTCTAGTTTGACATGATCAGATGATAAATCTTCGCTTTTTTTCATATCTTTTAAATAAATAGTGTCATCTTTTCCCATTTTATGATCTTCAATTTCATCATTTAAGAAATCATTAATGACTTGACCATCTTTGATTTCAATGATTCGATTACCATAAAATTGCGCAATATCTCTTTCATGCGTCACTAAAATCACAAGTTTTTCAGTCGAGATTTGCTTAATGATATTCATGACTTCAAGTGTATTTTTACTATCAAGGTTTCCTGTAGGTTCATCTGCAATAATGATTTTTGGATTTTTGACAAGTGCTCTAGCAATCGCAACTCTTTGTTGTTGTCCTCCAGATAGTTGAAGTGCCTTCTTCTTTCTAAAAGGATACATATTTACAGCACGAAGAACATAGTGAACACGTTTTTCTATATAATCTTTATCAGTAATGCCTAGCATTTTTAAGACAAACGCGATGTTATCAAAAACGGAAAGTTCAGGGAGTAAATTATAGTTTTGGAAAATATAGCCAACATGTTCATTACGAATTTTATCCCATGTTTGAGCATCATATTTTTCAATCTCATTTTCATCGATAACGATTTTACCAGATTGAATTGAATCAAGTCCACCGATTACATTAAGGAGTGTTGTTTTACCTGAACCTGATGCCCCAAGTAATACAACTAATCCTTTATTAGGGAAATCGAGGCTAATGTCATTTAATACATGTATTTCATTTTTTTTACGTCGGTTGAAATATTTATCAACATGTTTTACTGAAATCATGTTTAATCCCCCTTACTTGCTGAAAGTGTTTCAATTACGGTCTGTTTGAACACTTTCTTATTGAATCTTAAACCTAACCAAATACCAAAGAACACAAACGCAAAGATTAAGATGATATAATCTTGAATCTCCATATAAGGCAATGTTTTTTGAATGATTGGCATACTCGAACTTAATAAATTTAAAATGATAAGTGTCAATATAAATCCAACCATAGCCATGATGACTTGTTCGATAACAACAAGCTTAGCTAATGATGTCTGATTCGCTCCAATAGAACGATAAATTGCAAAATCTTTCTTTCTTGCATTCATGACATTCCGTGTGACAGCATGAACAATCGCATACAAGAACATACCAAATAATGAAAGCAAAACAATGGCAAGTAATCCAGATAAAAAGACTAAAACTTCACGCATGGGTGAGGATATATTTGCTGGATAATAAACTTTAAAAATATGACGATCAACTTGTTCTATTAAACGGTTACCTTGATAATACCCACTCACAGAGAGTGAAAGTAAATTACGTTCAGGAATCATATATTCAAATTCGACTTCAAGCAAGAATTCTTCAACTAAAGAATCGAATGTTTCACTTTTTAACATGATACGTTTATAAAAATCATTTTCAAAGTTTTCATAAACAATCACTGAAAGTCCTGTTAAAGTTTTTGAAAGTTCAATCCCAGTTGATGAATAAGTAGTAATGGTTATGGTTTGATCTTCAAGACGGGTTTGTTCACCTGAACCAACGAAAACTATGTCAGCAGTTATGGCTTCATAAGCTCTTTCAATATAGACTTCACTATCTTCATAGTCAAACTTCATTTGATAAGAAATGGAACTTCTCGCATTTTCATATCTTGAAATATCTAATTGTTTTTCAATTTCTAAGTCTTGTTTCAAATAGGCATCCGAAAAATAGATAATGTTTCGATCTTGATTATCAATGCCTACAATCTTAAACTCCCCAAAACTCGTACTTTGGTTTTCATCGTAATAATAGCCATTTAGAATTTCAATGGTATCGCCAATTTGAAAGTTTTGCCAATAAGAACTTACAACCACTTCATCTATTGCAATAGGGAGTCTTCCACTAATTTCAGATTCAGATAAGGAAATAGCACTATCTGTACCTTCAATATAGCCAAAACTGTATCCATTGAGTCCACGAATAGTTATATCAATTTCATTAAAGAAAAGACTACCATGTTCATAAACTTCTTTAACATTATTTAAACTCTTGAAATCGTTAATTTCTGTTTCTGTGAATTCAGACCCATCACGTTTCTCAATTAAGACACGTGTTTCTGGTACATTAGGGAAAATTTGAGACTGTTCTAATCCTCTTTCACGAATATTGCGCATTTGGTCTGTATAGACTAACGTAAATACAGCAATCACTAAAATTTGCATGATCAGTAAAAATAGCGATTTTCTTGGTGTTGAAAACATATTTCTTATTGCAAATTTTGTTAATGTCCAAAGACTTGTTTTTCTAAGTTCAACAGGTTTAGGAGTTTCTAGTATTTCTAACTTTTGATATGTTTTATCTTCTACGGCCTCACCATCATGCATCTTGATCTTTCTTGTTGCATAAGGCTTCACTTGATCATAATCATGGGTAACCACGATCACTAATTTTCCTTCACTAATTTCATGAAGTAACTTCATGATTTGAGTTGCAGACTGGCTATCTAAGTTACCTGTGGGTTCATCAGCAACAATAATCGGACAATCTTTTGCAAGTGCTCTAGCAATTACTGCTCTTTGCTTTTGACCACCTGAGAGTTTGGAAGCTTTATGATGTCTATGTGAGGATAAACCAACTTTATCAATGAGTTCAAAAGCTCTAGCTTTTCTTTCTTTTTTTGGATACCCTTGTATCTCTAGTGCTAACATCACATTTTGGTAGACAGTATATGAGTCAATAATGTTATAGTTTTGAAAAACAAAGCCAATGTAAGCCCCCCGATATCTTTCCCAATCCGCAATCGTATAATGTGAGGTCTCTTCTTCAAATAAATAGAGTTCACCTTCTTCATAGCCATCTAAGCCACTAATCACATTGAGGAGTGTTGATTTCCCACTTCCAGATTCACCAGTGACAGCAACAAATTCTCCTAAATCAAATGATAAGGAGATTTTTTTCATACCGACGGATACGGTTTCATCAGATTTATAATATTTAGCGACTTGATCTAAACGAATAATGCTCATAAGCTGTTCCTTTCTAACCAAAGAATTAGTTCTTCTGGTCGATCAATTAAGTCTTTTGCTCCTGCTTTAATTAATTCATCACGATCTCTAAATCCCCAAGTGACACCCACACATGCCAATGATGCATTTTGCGCAGTCATGATGTCGACTTCAGAATCGCCAATAAATAGAACTTCATCATGGTTTAAATTTAGTTCACCTAAAATATGATTAATCATATCAGGTGCTGGTTTAATCGGTATCCCTTTTCTTTCACCCATCGCATCATCAAATAAACCAAAAAACATTTCTTTGTTTAAGTCAGTGACGAGATGCTGGAATTTATTTGAAACAACTCCAAGCACATAATTTCTTTTTTTAAGTTCGATTAAAAGGTCAATAATACCATCGTAAGGTCTCGTTTTATTTGCGCTATGCTCATTATAATAAGATTGATATAGATGAAAGACTAAGAGTGTTTCTTGTTCACCTAAATCTTTTGGGACTAATCGATTCACTAAGTTTCTTCCACCATTGCCTAAAGCTTTTTTTACCGAATCAATGGAATGTGTCGGATAACCATATATATTAAGGGCATAATTTATACTATCTGTAATATCTTCTATGGTATTTAAAATGGTTCCATCCATATCAAATATAATTCCTTTAAACTTTTTCATCATCATATACCTCGTTATGTTTAATTTCTTTTATTATACCATCGTTAATATAGAATAAATGGAGTCTGCTCAAAAAAAAACACCCTATAAAAAGAGTGTTATAAGAATATCATCCCAAGAATAGCTCCAAATATGATCACGATCCAAGGTTTCTTGCGTAATAGGTAAAACAATATCGATAGTAACGCAGTAAGTCCTAACACCTTAAAATCAAACGATTTAATGCCATCTGGCATGAAAACTCGTTCACCAATATTTACTGTTGCATACAAAATTAGACCAATAACTGCAGCTTTTAGGTAGAGGAACCAAAAGACCACTAATAAATTGTTCCGATACTTGATAATAACTTTAGCAAGTAGCGACACAATCAAAAATGAAGGCAATATGAATGCAGTGGTGGTTAAAACTGCGCCGATAATACCATAAAGCTCATAGCCTACATAGGTTGCTACATTAATGCCTATCGGTCCAGGGGTGGACTCTGCAATTGCAATAATGACATGGAAAAACTCTTCCGTAATTAATCCTCTTTCAACGACTTGTTGTTGAATGAGGGGAATGGCTACCATTCCTCCACCTATGGTGAATAATCCAATATAGAAAAAGATAAAGATAACTTCGATCATTGGTCTGCCCTCTTTCTGTAGAGAATAAAGGCATGAATGGTCCCAATAACAAATGCAGACATTAATGCAAGAATTGTAGATACGTTAAAAAAGTATACTGCTGAAAAGACTAAAAGTGCATAAAATAAAAGAAAGAAGTTTTTAATCGCTTTTTGACCCATCGTGATCACTGCATATCCTAAGAAAATCACAACCACAATTAAAATACCTTTTAATGCACTCACGACTAATGGGATTTCCATAAACGTTTTAAAAAACATTGCAATGAGTGTAATAATGATTAAAGAAGGTAGGGCAACGCCTAAAACAGCAGCCAATGACCCCTTTCTTCCTCTTAAGTGATTCCCAACTAGTGTCGCAATATTAATGGCAATCATCCCAGGTGCAACCTGAGATACGGCAATGTAATCAGCTAAGACTTCATCCTCAATCCAGCCTTTATCAACAATATCGCGCTTAATAATTGGAATCATGGCTAATCCACCACCAAAAGTGAATAAACCTATTTTAAAGAATGTCATAAATATATGAAATAAACTAACCATGTTATCAACCTCAACGTATACTATTATACATAATTTCACACTAAAAATGAATTCAAAAAATTGAAAGTCTTACTATTTACATTTTATATCTTTTGATGTAAGATAATCACGCTGGGGATGTTTTTGGATTCGTCACGGCATGGAGATATGTATAAGCATGCCATGGTTGCTCATGTAAAAAAGCCGAGGTTATAATAACCGGAAACCAATCTTTTAGTTTCGCTGCCTAAGAAAAGGTGCGAGCCAACTCTGAATTTACTTACGGTTCTGATGCGGCCCAATTTAAGTAAGTTATACCGATTAATGATCCTAGCTTAATCGAAGAACCTTATAGGATAATATAAGTGTCATTTGTTTATCTCGATACTTGTGTGAATTCATAGATGAACTAAGCATGTAGAAAGTATTTATCAAAGTGTCTTGCACAGGGGTTCAAATCCCCTCATCTCCACCAATTTTTTAAAAGTAAACTTTCAAATTACTCAACATATGTTTGTTTGTGTAGATGAGAGTTTTTTTATTTAAAAATGACTAAAAATGCTAGAATATAAGTAATTATTATGCTTCGAGGTGCTATATGATAAAACTATTAGATCAAGAAACACTCACTCTCCAATATAAAAAAGGTTTTGGCGCTTGGACTTATCACTTAAGAATTCCAAACACCAAAGATATTGAAGGCAAATGGGGTTATTTAAAAGTACATGGAACAATTGATGGTTATGAAATTAAAAACCTAAATCTAGCACCAAGAACTGGGGAAGATAAAATCATATCCATTAATAAAACAATACGTGACGCCATTCATAAGACAGGTGGAGATTTGGTTGTTGTTACTTTATTTTTAGAAAAATATAACAAAAACAAACTTAAATATTGAGAAGTTTTTTTAACTTCTTCTTCTTAAAAACTCATGAGTATAGCTATTTATGAGTTTTTTTATTTATGATTATGAAATTTATCACATAGATTTGTAAATCAATTGATTTATTTCAATAAACTGTTAATCTAGTATTATAAACTAGATGGAGAAATAATATGGACATAGAAATTAAAGACTGGATAAAAAGAATTCAATCGATACATCTTCCAAGATATGATGAACTTCCTGAATTATCACTCTATTTAGATCAGGTCTTAGAATACGTCAATGACAACATTGGGATTATCTTCATCAATCAAGATGAATCCAATGGGAAGGTTATCACAGCATCAATGATTAACAATTATGTCAAAAATAATATCATGCCAGCACCTGTTAAAAAGAGATACTCTAAAGATCATATTGCTTTTATTATTACCATTACCATTTTAAAACTCATAGGGAATTTAAACGATGTAAGCCAAGGAATTATTCATTTAACTTCTGTTTTAGGCAAAGTTGATGCATATAACGCGTTTATCTCATTTTTAGAAAATGCACTTAAATCAACCATTATGGAGATTGAGCAAACCCCAGATATGAGTTACTTTCAAACACCTGTAGATATGAACCTCTTACCTCTTAAATCGGCAACGATAGCATTTGCGTCGATTATGATGTCACAATACCTTTTAAAAAAAATACCTAAAGGAGAATTTAAAAATGATTGAAAAAATTGCAGTACTTGCTGATTCAGGCTCAGATTTAAGTATCGTAAAAAAAGATTTACCGCTCTTTGTTTTACCGCTTAGAATTATAATTAATGAAAAAGAGTATGTTGATAAAAAAGACATTTCTCTAAAAGAAGTCTTGTCAAAACTCGACGATTCGAAGATTACAACATCACTACCTAGCCCTAAAGACATCGTTGATACCTTTGACATGATAAAAAATAAAGGTTTTACTCATGTAATTTGTATTCCAATATCTAAAGGCTTAAGTGGAACAATGAATATCGTTAGTCAAATGGCTAAAGATTATGAGGGTTTAATCATTGAAGTTATTGATACTAAAAATATTAGTATGGCGAGTGGTTTTAGTTCACTTGAAGCACTAGAAATGATTGAAAAAGGGTTGTCATTTGCTAATATAATCTCAAAAGTCAATGAACGCCTCACACTTAAAAAAGTATTTTTCACAGTTGATAAACTTCTTTATTTAAAACGTGGTGGCCGTATTGGACTAGTTGCAGCAACTGTAGCTGAACTTTTAAAGATTAAACCAGTCATTTCATGTAATGAGGATGGTATCTATTATACGCTAAAGAAAGAACGTGGTTATCAACGAGCCATTAATCAACTTATTGTCCAAGTCATCGAATTTGTTAAGGATTCTAAATCGTATGATGTTGCTTTATTAAATAGTGATTCTAAACTCGATCTTAAAGCAATTCAAGCAGATTTAAAATCAAAACTACCAAACATTAGAAACTTTAGTTTATCAACAATTACACCAGCACTTGCGATTCATACTGGACCCGAAGCATTAGGTATTGCAGTATCACTTAATTAAAAAATAGAACTGACAATTGTCAGTTCTTTTCTTTTGTTTTACTAAAGATGAAAATGAAAAACATCAACACAGATAATGTCATAAATAAAGCTTGCATCGAATGTTCAGCAAGTAAACCAATTAAAGGTGCTGAGATAGCAATCATTAAGGATGCCATTTGTGCTTCGATGCTTAATACGGTTGCTCTTTTGTCATCTACAGTAGCTTCACCAATAACATCAACCATAATCGGCTTTCTAATGTTCATGATGACATATAAGACGACAAACACGCTAAATACAAAGATGAGTGATGATTGCAAGAAACTCAAAACAAGCAAGACTACTGCTGTTAAAAACCACATCCATTTGATGAGGGTTTTGTGACTTCCAAAACCTTGAACATAATGTGCATTTCGTGATGAAATAGCCGATATGAAATAAATGATGGTATATATAATACCTATATAAACGGTTTTATGTTGGTCGTTATCA
>JBAYCS010000014.1:0-8969 GCA_041668625.1 Acholeplasmataceae bacterium
GAATTTTATTTAGTTGGAAGCATTGAAGCAGATCCTAAATTACGTAAAATCTCTATTGAATCACCGATTGGTAGAGCGATGCTCAACAAAAATGAAGGCGACGTTGTTGAAGTTAAAACAGAAACCGGTCGGATTTTTTCGATTGAGATTATGGAAATTAACTGATGTCAATGTATCAAAAATGTATTCCTGATTTTTATCATGCTTCCATTTTTGAAATCCCATACGACTTATTAAAGAAACAAGGGATAACTACCTTGTTTTTTGACTTAGATAATACCTTGATTGCTTATGATCAAGAAAAGCTAAGTGATAAAGAAATTGACTTCTTGAAAGAGTTAGAAAAAACGTTCAAAATTGTGATTATGTCAAATAGTGGATATAAAAGAGTTAGTTATGCACTAAAAGGCACTGATTTTATGTACTTATGGCATTCTGCGAAACCAACAAAAATAGGATTTAAAAAAGCCTTAAAAATGGTGGATCAAGATAAAAAACATGTGATGATGATTGGTGATCAACTGATGACGGATGTTTACGGCGCACATCGTATATCTATAAAAGTGATTTTAGTTGGATCTGTCAAACGGTCCTCAGACCGTAAACTAACTAAAATAAACCGTTGGATCGAACAAATAGTTCTCAAAAAAATTATGAGAAAACAACCTAAACTTTATCAAGAAAGGTTGGAAGAATATGTCAAAAATCATGCATTGTAAAGGGTGTGGAGCAAAACTCCAGGTGACTGATCCAAAATTTATTGGTTATGCTTTATCTTTAGAAAATGATTTTTGCCAATCATGTTTCCGTTTGAAAAACTATGGAGAAAGCCATGATCATTTTCATCCTGAAGATTTACCTATACTAGAAAAAGACGCACTTATCGTCATGGTTAGTTCTATCTTAAATCTAGATATGTTATTTGAATACCCTGTATATAGATATCAAAGTGAAGGAACATTTGTTTATTTGATCAATCAAATGGATCTATTGCCTAAACAAACAAATACAGATATATTATTAGAAAACGCCATTAAAAAAGCTAAAGATTTAAGTGTTCCTTATCTTGATATTATTATGATGTCTGCTAAAAACTTATCAGATATAGAAAACTTAAAATCTTATCTTTCTGAATTTAAGCAGCAACATATTTATTTGATCGGTGTTCAAAATAGCGGCAAGACCACGATATTTAAAGCACTCACTGATAATAAAGATGCACTGGCATTTAAGAAAGCTGGGCTGACTCAAGAGCCGCTTTATCATAAGATGGACCATCAAGTACTTTGGGATATGCCTGGATTATTTCAAAAAGGGTATATTCATGAATTCTTACCCTATGATACCTATAAAAAAATAATTCCTGATAAAGAATTAAAACCTAAAATTTATCAGATGAAAAAAGATCAAACATTGATTATTGAAGGTTTAGTTTCGGTCTCTGTAAGTAAACCTACGAGTTTGGTTTTATATCTGGATAGTAAAATTCAAATTCATAAAACAAATATTACAAGAGTCAAAGAGTTATTCAATGAAAAAGAAAAACACTTTAGTATTGTGGTAGATGATTATGAAAAGAAAGTTTTTAGAGTTTTAGAGGGCAAACAACAAATTACACTCGCTGATTTTGGATTTATTCATTTAGATGGACCTAACACCATAGAACTTTATCAACCTAAAGGGTTACATATTACCTTGACGGAGGCATTATTTAAATGAATGAGCCTTTAAGAACATTGGTAAAAGAAAAACTTAAAACACATGAAGATCGATTTTTACACATATGTGGCGTAGAAGAAGTTGCTATTGAACTTGCTAAGATTTATCATGCATCCATAGAAAAAGCATCAATTGCCGCTTTAGCACATGATTTATTTAAACATGAATCCATTGAAGAACAAACCAAATGGCTTGATGAAAAAACGATTCTTAAGTTTAAAGATATTCCTGTATTGTATCACGCATATAGTGCAGCAGCTTATATCGAAAAAGAATTAGGCATTCATGATCAAGACATCATTAATGCTGTTAGATATCACGTGTGGGGAAGACCCAACATGAGTTTATTAGAAAAAATCATTTATGTTGCAGATATTTCTGAACCTAATAGAGATTTCTTAGATGCAAAAGTGATTCGAGATCTCGCGAAACAAGATCTAGATCAAGCTTTAGTACTAGCTATGAAATTAACAATCGACTATGTAATCGATCAGGGATTTACCCCATCGATTGAACAATATGAAGCATTCCATTATTACAAGGAGGTAAAACGTGGATAATTTAAACAAAATAATAAAAGCATTAGAGGATTTAAAGGTAAAAGATTTAAAGGTATTTGATTTTGAGAAAACATCACCATTTTATGACTATTTCGTAATTGCAACAACTAATGAACGTCAAGCAAGTGCAGCAATCTCTCATTTAAAAGCAGCGCTTGTTGCTGATGAGATTCGCCATGTTGAAGGAAAAGGCGGAACTTGGGTATTAATTGATGCTACTGACGTGATCATCCATTTATTCAACGCAGATGATCGTGCCTATTATGGGTTTGATCAAAGACTATTAGGGATTAAGCGCATTCAATAATGATTGCTAAATCTTATGATTTATTGATGGCTGATGTGGATTACGAACAGTTATTGAATTTTATAGAACCATATTTAAAAAAAGATGATTTTATTTTAGATGCTGGATGCGGTAGTGGGTACCTTTTGGTTGAATTTATGACGAAAGGATATCAAGCTATCGGTATTGATCTTGATTCTAGAATGCTTTCTTTAGCTTATGATAAGTTAGTGACGCTTAATTTTAAACCATCACTTTACGAACATGATTTAAGATTACCTTTTCATGTAAAAGTTGATGTGATTGTCATGATGTTTGATGTCTTAAATTATTTTAAAGGCATTAAAAAAGTGATTCAAGAAGCTAAAAAAGCTTTAAATCCCCAAGGACGACTAATTTTTGATGTCTATAAAGAATCTGTGCTTGATGAGTATGATGGGTATATTGAATCAGAAATAGAACCGATTAGATATACTTGGGAAATTAAGAGAAATCAAAATCAGTTGATTCATTCCATCTTGATGGATGATGAACATGAAAAAGTGATCCAATATGTATATCCTTTAAGTTATTATCAAGAAGTTCTAGATCTGTATGGGTTTACTTATGAGATCAAAGAAGGAATAGATCCAAGAAAGCACTACATCATCGCTTATCTTTAAGCGGTGTTTTTTTATTTGAAGTAAATCTTCACTCGAATTCCTACTATAGGGTGAGGAGAAAAACTATGAAAAAAATTTGGATCACGCTTGGAATTACCGTTATCTTGGCTTTTATTGTATTTCCTAAACAAGAAGAAGTCATCTATATTCATCAGAATAAACAAGAAATTTCTCCATTTATGGTGGATATACAAGGACCATATCCTTATGCGGGTGTATACCACTTTTTTGAGCCTATAACAGTTTCAAAGGCTCTTGAATATGCAGGTGTTCCTTACCAACAAATTGATGATTCAAGAATTATTTATTCTGAACTTATTACAAGAGATAAAATCATTTATACCCCTGGTATTGATGAAAAGATTGATTCGTCTCATATTTTGATCAATATTAATCAAGCTAGTTTTAAAGAACTGATTGAAATTCCTTACATGACAGAATCAAGAGCTGCATCCTTAATTATTTACCGTGAATTACACGGCCCCTTTATGAGTATTGAAGATCTGATTCATGTGAAATACATTGGTAGTGTAACCCTTGAAAATCTTAGACCATATATCACGTTATCGTGATCTTCATATTGAAGGGTATGCGATTTTTTTATTTATTTTAGCCTTAAGATTCTACTGGGTAATTCCCATTTTTTTCATATATCTTTATTACCTAAGAAAAAAAATATCATGGTATTTCATTTGGGCGATTTGCTTAATCATTTTGGTTCAATATGTCTTTATTAGTTTTAGGGATGTTCCAAAAACCATTAAAAGTCAAGTCTATATAACGCATGTTGATCAGACACCAAATTATGATATTGTCACAATCAAATATCACATGATGAAATTCAGATTTTATGCTCAAAAAGATCAGTATCAAAGAAATAATCTCATTTTTTTGGATGCTAAAGTCAATCAGTTTAAAAGTAGAACAATCTTTTTTGGATTTGATTTAAAAACATATTTTATGAGTCAAGGTGTGATGGGTGAACTTGATATAAATGAAATTGAATTCATTAAAAGTAATTTTTCTTTTAATGGTTTAAAAGATATTATTGATGAGCGTACTGATCATCTAAAATCTAAAGACTATATAAAAGCTTTTATTTTTGGAGAAAAATCGATTCCTATTGAAGAAAGGCAAACTTATCAATCGCTAGGAATTCTTTTTTTGTTTTCAGTATCAGGACTTCATCTTTATGGATTAAATATTTTAGTTAAAAAAATGATGTTTTATTTTAATTTAAGCCAAAAGACACAAAAAATAATTATTTTATCGATTTATCTTTTGTTTCTATATTTGTATGATTTTTCATTAACGATTTTAAGAATTAGTTTACTCTATGTTTTTCATTGGATAAATGAAAGGTTTTATTTGAAATATACACACCTTGATCTAATCCAAGTTACCTTTTTATGTCTTGTTATCATAAATCCTTATTTGATGTATGATCAAGGCGTTTTAATTGTATATCTCATCTTAAATTTCTTGGTTTTACTAAATCCAATATTGTATGGAGAAAACCATTGGATTAAAAGATTTAAAATGAGTGGGCTTATTCAACTCATTATTTTACCATTTCGGTTAACTGCCAATTTGGTGATTATCATGATTTCACCTTTAATCATTCTTTTTTTAAGTGGACCAGCATTTTTATTTGCAATACTCACTTTGATTACAACTAAACTTGATTTTTATTATACGTATATGATGGAATGGTTTTTTTTAATGATAAAAAGGGTTAGTGACTATGGATTCCATTTCTTTTTACCTGCATTGTCACCCATAAAAATTATGCTTTATTTTGTCATCATCATTGTCTGTTTTTATATGAAAAAATCAATCTATAAAGTATTAGGTATCATCATCTTATGCTTTATGATTTTTATGCCATCACTAAAGCCTTATGAATCGAAAGTTAAAGTCATGATGTTAGATGTAGGTCAAGGTGATTCGTTTTATTTCGAAAGTAGAAATTGCAAGATGATGATTGATACTTATCAAGGATCTTTAGATTTTTTACAAAATCGTGGAATCTATACACTCGACTATTTGTTTTTGACGCATTCAGACACTGACCATATCAAAGAGGCGGTGGATATCACAAAATATCTTGAAGTTAAGAAAATAGCTATCTCACCTTATGAGACTTATCCTGGACTTTATGGTAAACTTTTTCCTCTTAAAAGTGATGACTCTTTTACGTGTGGTGTATTTGATATTCATGTATTAGGCCCGATTAAATCTTATGATCATAACAATGATAATTCATTAGTTTTAAAAATTAAGATTCATGACAAGACTTTTCTATTTACAGGTGATATTGAAAGTGATGCAGAAGAGGATCTCATTCAAAAGTATGGAGTTTCATTAAGAAGTGATGTCGTTAAAATATCTCATCATGGATCAGTCACATCAACAAGCGAATCTTTCATAAAACTTTTGACTCCAAAGATTGCATTGATCTCAGTTGGAACTCAAAATAGATTTGGGTTTCCAGATGAAGTGGTACTCGATCGATTAAGAAGGCATCATGTAGAAATATACAGAACTGATATAATGGGAACAGTAATTCTTACCTATGATGAAAACAAGAGAAAGTGGACCGTTCATCTACCATTTGAAGACGATTTTTAGTATAATAGAAGTAACGTTAGGGGGCATTAAATAATGGCCGAATCAATCTATGTAATCTATGGCAATAATGATTTTTTACTCAATCTTACACTTGAACAAAAGATTGAATCTTTTCAAGTTGATCCCTTTAATATCATTCATTATGATTTATTAGAAAATGCATCAGATGATGTTTTAGAAGATTTACAAACCGTTTCTTTTTTTGCTGAAACAAAAGTGATTGTTGTAAGAAATATCCAAGTGATCGAGCAACAAGGAGAAAGTGTCATCCAAAGTTGGAATGCATATTTAGAAAAACCTAATCCTGATTGTATTTTGATTGTTGTTTTACAAGAGTTGCTTCCAGAAACTAACCCCATTGGTAAACAACTACAAAAATATGGATTTCTAGAAAAGATAAAGGACATGGATAAAAAAGAATATCCAATGTTTGTTAGAAACCTATTTACAAAATATCAATATCAAATTACCGATCAAGCGATTGACGCTCTATTAGAGAGAACCAATATGGATTTTCAACTTATTGCACAAGAAGCTGAAAAATTAATGCTATTTTCATATGATTCAAAAGAAATCGACGAGAAAGAAGTTTTACTTCTTGTAAGTCGTAATTTAGAAGAAAATATTTTTGAATTAACGAATGCTCTATTATCAAAAAATCAACAGAAGACCATTGAAATCTTTTATGACTTAGTGGCACGTAATGAAGATCCAATCCGTATTTTAAATAATATTGTTGGAAAAGTTAGAGAGCTCATGCACGCTAAACTTTTAATTGAAAAGGGGTATCGTCAAGACCAAATTGCCGATCATTTTAGAATTAAAAGTGGAAGAGCTTATTATTTAGTAAGAAATGCACAAAGTGTCACCTTTGAAATGTTAGAAACACATTTATCAAAATTATCTAAGCTAGATTATGAGATCAAGAGTGGCAAAATTGATAAAAAGCTTGGTCTTGAACTTTATTTGTTAGGAGCTTAAAATGCTAACACATGATAAAATATTATTATTTGATTTTGAGACAACAGGTCTTGATGCAAGGTTCGAAGAAATCATTGAAGTTGGGGCTGTACTTTTAGAAAGAACTAGTGGCCAATATAAGGTCATTGATGAGCTTTCTTTACTTGTTCAACCTCATAAAAAATTGCCTGATAAAATTGTTGAAATCACTCATATTACAGATGAGATGTTACTGCGTGATGGAGTTACTCAAGAAGAAGCATTTCATCGTTTTTTTGGAATGTATCAAGATGAAAAAACATTATTAATCGCTTATAATATCTTATTTGATTTATCGTTTATGGCAGAATGGATGAAAAAATATCACGATCGTCATTATGTATTAAAAAATGACATACTTGATGTCATGGCTATATATAAGGATCGTCATTTATTCCCTCATCGACTAGAAGCTGCAGTTAAAACATATCAAATACAAGAGCCTAATACACATCGAGCACTTGATGATATTAAAGCAACTCTTGAGGTATTAAAGAGAATGGCTTTAGAAAAGGATAATGTTGAAAAATATGTGAATGTGATTGGATATAATCCAAAATACAGAGTTACATTTCAAATACCATATGTGAAGTATGTTGCCCAACGTGGTGGGCAAAGAGAAATCGAAAATAGCTAAAAAAAAAGACACGCTGTGTCTCATTTTTTAAAGGGTATTCACCAATTGTGCAAGTTGCGATTTATTTCTAGATACGAAGTTCTTATGATAAATGCCTTTCGCAAGACCCTTGTCTAATTTCTTATGAGCAAATGATAAGAGTTCCGCTGCTTTTTCTTTTTCATTCTTAGCTACTGCTTGTTCAACTGCTTTAATCGCTGTCTTAAGAGAAGACTTAAAAGAAGCATTTTGCAAACGGCGCTTTTCATTCGTTTTATTACGTTTAATTTGTTGTTTGATATTAGCCACAATTTCACCTCCCACATGCGCATAACCATTGTATCAAAAGCACTTTAAAAATGCAACAGTTAACGCATTTTTATGGTAAAATTAAAGTATCAAGATAAAGGAAGAATATTAATGACAACTGCAAATAAACTGACTCTTTTAAGAGTGTTCATGATTCCTGTTATGGTTTTATTGATGTACATGAAATCTTTAGAAAACCCCATCGGTTTTTTTAATATGTCAATTGCGCAATTTTTGATTGCATTGTTATTCATTATCGCTTCATTAACAGATTTTCTTGATGGTTACATCGCTAGAAAATATCATCAAATCACAACATTTGGTAAGTTCTTAGATCCAATTGCTGATAAAGTATTAGTCATGGTCGCGCTCCTGTATTTGATGATGATTATGCCTGGAAGGGTGCCTTTATGGGCAGTGATGATCGTGATCATTCGTGAATTTATGGTGACTGGTGTTAGACTATTGGCTATTGAAAAAGGACATGTAATTGCTGCATCAATCTATGGCAAGATTAAAACAGCTACAACCATGGTCGCACTAATCATTTTACTTTTTAATGATTTTGGATTAACAGTATGGATTGGTAATATCTTATTTTACTTAGCCATATTCTTTACACTCATGAGCGGCATTGATTATTTATTTAAAAATAAGAAGATTATTCTTGAATCTATTTAGAGTAAATATAATAGATTTGATCTAATATAATGTGGAGGTATAGTCATGGATAAAGATAAAAGACAGCAAGCCCTTGAGGCTGCGATGAAACAAATTGAAAAACAATATGGTAAAGGTTCAGTCATGCGTTTAGGTGATGAAGCTGAAAGAAATATTGAAATTACGCCATCTGGATCATTAAGTCTAGATATTGCTTTAGGTATTGGTGGATATCCAAAGGGAAGAATTGTTGAAATATATGGACCAGAAAGTTCAGGGAAGACAACACTTGCATTGCATGCGATGGCTGAAGCTCAAAAACTTGGGGGCATCGTCGCATTTATTGATGCTGAGCATGCATTAGATCCAAAGTATGCCCGTGCACTCGGTGTTGATATTGATAACCTTATTTTGTCACAACCAGATACCGGAGAACAAGCATTAGAAATTGCTGAAGCTTTAATTCGTAGTGGCTCTGTGGATATGATTGTTGTTGACTCCGTTGCAGCCTTAGTTCCAGAAGCTGA
>JBAYCS010000015.1:0-8910 GCA_041668625.1 Acholeplasmataceae bacterium
ATATGCTACGGCATGTTTTGATAAATCATCATAAACGATTAACACATCTTTACCTTGTTCCATGAAGAATTCGCCCATGGCTACACCAGCAAACGGTGCAAGATAAAGAAGTGTACCTTCTTTAGATGCCCCAGCAGTCACAACAATGGTATAGTCCATTGCTTGTTTCTCTTTTAAGAGTTGAACAAGAGTTGTCACAGATGATTCTTTTTGACCTATGGCAACATAGATACAAATCACATCTTTACCTTTTTGGTTAATGATGGTATCCACAGCTAAAGTTGTTTTACCGGTTTGTCTATCGCCGATAATTAATTCTCTTTGCCCACGTCCAATAGGGACAAGTGCATCAATAACTTTAATACCTGTTTCCATGGAACGGTTAATCGATCCTCTTTGCATCACACCTTGAGCACGTCTTTCAACAGGTAAAAACTTATCGGTATGAATAGCTCCTAATGCATCAAGTGGTTCACCTAAAGGATTAACAACACGACCTAAAAGTGCGTCTCCAACAGGAACTTCAAAGATTCTTTTAGTAGTTTTTACAAGGTCGCCTTCTTTAATTAAATCAGCATTCCCAAGTAAAATAACCCCAACGCTATGGGCTTCTAAGTTAAAAACTAATCCTTTGACATCATGAGGAAATTCTAAAAGTTCACCCATCATGGCTTGTTGCAAACCATAAACGATCGCAATCCCATCACCGACGGATAAAACTTTTCCAATATTTTCTAATTTAACATCTTGTTCATATGACTGAATCTGTTTTTTGATGATTTCAGTCATTTCTTGAACTTTAATTTTCGACATTTTTACACCACCTTAAATCGTTGTGAATAACTCTTCGAGTTCACGCAGGGTTGATTGATCCAGCGATTGCCCTTTATAAACTGTGACCATACCACCAATGAGGTTTTCGTCAACAGTAACTCTTAACTTAACTTTCTTATCTGTAAATCTTGGTTGAAGAACTTTAACAAGTGCTTCTTCTTGTACTCTAGAAATTTTTTTTGCAGTATATACTCGAATATAGGCAATCTTTTGAAATACTCTGATGAGATTTGACCATTCAGCATATATTTTTTGAATATCGTGCATCATATGATGTTCAGATAATACTTTAAGAAATGATAAAAAGCGGACATCATATCTCAACTGATCAATCATGTCTATTTTTTCTTTTAACGTAAGCATTGGCGAATCCATGAGTTTCACCCATACTTGATTTTGTTCCATTTGATGTTTGAAATCGTCAAATTGTTCCGAAATAGTATCAATTTTATCGTCTTCTTTAACTAAATCAAAAAAAGCTTTCGTGATACGCTCGATACTCATGATTTAAATCTCTCTTGGATGATTTCTTCAACGATATCATCATGGACAGTTTCATCAATCTCGCGTTTAACGATTCTTTTAGCAGCAGCAAAAGCAACCTCTTTGATAGATTGTTTTATTTCTTCATTAGCTTCTTGAATTTCGAATTCAATATCTTTTTCAGCTTGTTCAATTCGACGTTTCGCGTCAAGTTTAGCTTTTTCAATGAGTTCTTCTTGTTCACGATAAGCTTGAAGTGTTAATCTTTCTTTTAGCTCTCTCGTTTCAAGTTTCATTGTTTCGTATTCCTTGACCGAATTTTCTTGTAGCTCTTTAGCTTTTAATACTTCTTGATCTGCAAGTTCTAAAGCTTCAGCGAGTGCGGCTTGACGTTTTTCAATAAAACCAGTCACGCTCTTCCATAAGAATTTACGTACAAAAAATAACAAAACTAAAAAAGCTAAAAGGTTCAATACAACAATATGTGGCTGCTCAAAAATGGAATTTAGTCCTGTTTGAATTGCCTGAATTGCGTCTTCAAATACTTGGTTCAATTAGATCAGTCCCTTTTTATTTTGCTGTAAGAATAAAAGCAATAATTAATCCATAAATCCCAGTGGTTTCGGAAACTGCTTGACCAATAAGCATCGTTGCTGTAATTTTGCCAGATGCTTCAGGTTGACGCCCAACAGCTTCAACAGCTTTTGATGCTGCAAGCCCTTGACCAATTGCTGTACCAAAACCTGTGAATACCGCGATACCAGCGCCAATATAGGCTAAGCCTTGACTAAAATACTCATTTGCAACAACTTCTGCAACTAATGGTAATGCGTTTGTTAAAAATGTAAACATAACTTTTTCTCCTTTTATGTAAGATTATTTTTATATAGTATCAAAATCTGTCTCATCAACTTTCATTGATGAGTAAATCACCGTGAGCATTACAACAACCATAGTTTGAATAAGACCAAATCCAATGTCAAAAACTAAGTGAAATGCTGGAGCAACAATAATGGATAACCAACCAGTTGCTCCATATATGATTGTCATAAGGAGCGCCCCACTTGCAATATTACCAAATAAACGGAGTGCCATCGATAAAATGGGTGTAAACTCACTCACAATATTTAGTGGTGCCATTGGGGCAAGTGGTTTAAATATTCCCAACAAATGTTTCCATCCCATGCTCTTAAAGCCAGTAGCTTGGATTAATATAAATGCGGTAATCGATACCGAGAATGTAATTGATGTATACCTAGTGGGTGAGTCCAGTGCAACTAAACCTGAAATATTCGATATAAAAACATAAAGTGCAAGTGTAATCACAGGTGGAGCTAAAAACTTCCAGTGTTTCCCAATGTAACCTTTGATGAAATTATTCATCATCTCTATAAAACTGATAATCACAGTGATAAACTTTCCTGGCGTTTCTCTGACATCCAGCTTATTGATTCTCATACTAATCAATACAGATGAAATTGAAATAAATGCGACAATACCCAATGAAGTGTAAAAATAAATGGGAATGTCACGAAGCATCGTCAGAATTTGTTCCATGATCTTTCACCTCACCTTCATCTTCTTTTCTTATAAGTGGCGTGTGATAAACAAAAATACCAATTTTTAATGAAAAAATACCTAATAGAAGAAATACATAAGAGTAAATCATCGTCGTGGTGCCTAAATCTTTTGTATCAAAATAGACAATGGCTACGATGATTGTATATAAAATATAACGTGTCACAAGATTTGTGACAACCTTTTGTGTGGTAAATTTACCTTTTAAAGATTGGGTTGCTAAACTATTATTAAATAATGCGACAGCAGAACCCAAAATCGCCCATAAAAGATATTCTCTAAAAAAGAGAAAAGTGACTAGCGCTAATATGACGGCATATATAAATGCAATGATGCTAATGGTGTACATTTTTTTCATAGCGGTCCTCATTTTTCACAAATCTATAAAGTGTCACAAAACCAAACATAACTCCTAAAAATAATCCAACTCCCGCGAGTAAAATAGGTAAATCTTCTTCGGAATTAATTTTTGTTCCTATATAATATCCTAAAAGTGATAATCCAATAATAGTGACAAAAAATTGGATAACCATCGTATAAATAGCAAATGCTTTCTTAGCTTTATTTTGTCCCAAATAACCGATCTCCACAGTCACCTAAACCAGGAACAATATAGCTGTTTTCATTAAGATGACTATCAAGTGCTGCTAAATATACTGGTACATCTGGGTGGTCTTTCTGGAGTCTTTCAACGCCTTCAGGTGCGCCAACTAATCCCACATAACGTATATCTTTAGCACCAGTTTCTTTAATAATATCTATAGCTTTTGATACCGATCCACCGCTAGCTAACATTGGATCCACTAATAAAACGACACTATCTTTCGTATCTTTAGGTAATTTAGAATAATAGACTTGAGGCTGTAGCGTCTCTTCATCACGATATAGACCAATATGACCAATCTTTGCAGATGGAATCAAATTATGAATACCATCAACCATGCCTAATCCAGCACGTAAAATTGGTACAATTACCACTGGTTTTTCAAGTTCATAAACTGTTGTTTCACAAATCGGTGTTTCGATTTTTTTAGGTTTTGTAGTGAAATCACGTGTAATTTCATAAGTAATCAAACCTCCAAGTTCAGATAAACTTTCTCTAAACTCTTTAGTTCCTGTATCTTTGTTTCTAATTTTTGACATCTTGTGATCAATCAAGGGGTGTTTAATGACAACTAATTTACTCATTTTCTAACTCCTTTTCTATAGTGTGAATCTTATCGATTCGATTTTGATGACGTAATTCATAAGAAGCGTTCATATAGGCTTCCAAAATTTTAATAGCTTTTTCATAAGATGTTGTTCTTCCACCTAATGCAATGACATTCGCATTATTGTGTTGTTTTGCAAGTTGTCCTGTATTTTCATCATAAACTAAAGCAGCTCTTACACCTTTAACTTTATTTGCTGCAATGCTTATACCTATCCCTGTTCCGCAAATGACAATACCAAAATCATACTGTTTTTCAACCACAGCATGACCTACTTGATATGCAAAATCAGGATAATCTACAGATTGATTTGAATAGGTTCCAAAATCATGATAATCGATCTTTTTTTCGTCCATATAATGCTTTATATTTTCTTTTAAATCGAATCCTCCATGATCGCTACCAATCGCAATTTTCATAGACTCCTCCTATACTTAACCTATTAAATATTATATCATAAATGAACCCTTAGAGACAAAGAAGAAAACACATGATAAAGAAAAGAGATGCATAGCATCTCAATCATTTCCATATAAATAAGCTTTTTTACGTTCATTTGCTCTTAACAACGTTTTTCTAAGTCTGATATTTAAAGGGGTAATTTCTATAAGTTCATCATCGTTAATGAATGCTAAACAAGCTTCTAGAGTCATTAGTCTTGGTTTTTTTAACACAACTGTTGAATCCTTTGATGCTGAACGCATATTGGTCAATTGTTTTTCTTGTGTCACATTCACGACTAAATCACTATCTTTATTTGATTCACCAACAATCATGCCTTCATAAACAGCAGTTCTAGTGTCTAAAAACATATAACCACGATCTTCTAAGCGACCTATCGCGTATGCTGTTGTCATTCCTTGATTAAGTGATACTAAAGCACCAGTGCGACGATTACCCACTGTTTCTTGAATCATCGGACGATAATCCAAAAATACATGAGATAAAATTCCATATCCTTTTGTAGCAGTTAAAAATTGTGTCATAAATCCAATTAAGCCTCTTGATGGCATGGTGTAACGAATTCTTGAATAGTCCCCAATTTGACTCATGGATGACAAATCTCCTCTTCTTTCACCAAGCATTTCAATGATGGTTCCAACATATTCTGTTGGACAATCAATTTGAACATCTTCATAAGGTTCACATTGAACTCCATTGATCATTTTCACGATAACTCTTGGGCGTGATACTTGAAATTCATAAGACTCACGACGCATGTTTTCAATTAAAATACCTAAATGAAGTTCACCGCGACCTGATACAATCCAAGCTTCGCTCGTTTCAATGCGATCGACACGTAAACTGACATCTTTTTGAGTTTCTTTAAATAGTCTTTCATCAATTTTAGTTGCGGTAACGAATTTACCTTCTTTTCCTGCAAATGGACTGTTATTTGTTAAAAAAGTCATTTGAACAGTTGGTTCATCGATATGAAGATGCGGTAATGCTATTTCAAATCCAACTTCACAAATAGTTTCACCAACGTGAATATCTGGAAGACCCGCAATAGATACAATGTCACCTGAATATGCTTCAGCAACTTCAGTTTTATCAACACCTAAACTTTGAAAGATTTTTTGGATTCTAAATTGAATGATCGATCCATCAAGTCTTACACAACTTACCGTGTCATTCACACGAAGTGTTCCTTGGTGTATTTTTCCAATACCCATTCTTCCAACATAGTCATTATAATCAATTAGAGCAGGCTGAAAAATTAACCGGCTTTCATAATCTTGATTTGGTTGTGGAATTTCTTTAATAATGGTATCCAAAATAGGTTCCATTTTGATATCTAGATAAAGATGAGGAGTATAATTTGATAACCCTTGAATACCTGATGCATATAAAACCGGGAAGTCTAACTGATGTTCATCTGCACCTAAATCAATAAATAGGTCATATACTTCATTGACAGTACGTTGAATATCGGCATATTTACGATCGACTTTGTTGATAACAACAATCGGTAATAATTTAGCTTCTAGAGCTTTTTTTAATACGAAACGAGTCTGAGGCATGACACCTTCATAAGCGTCAACGAGTAAAAGAACACCGTCTACCATGTGCATAATGCGTTCGACTTCACCACCGAAATCGGCGTGACCAGGTGTATCTAGAATGTTAATGCGATAATTTTTGTAAATGATTGCAGTATTTTTAGCGAGAATTGTAATCCCGCGTTCTCTTTCAATATCATTTGAATCCATCACACGATCATCTAAAGCAATATGATCATCAAAGCGTTCACTTTGTTTTAATAGTTGATTAACAAGTGTTGTTTTGCCATGATCAACGTGAGCGATGATGGCGATGTTACGAATATCCATTTGAAACCTCTTTTCTTAAGCCTCGTTTATTATATATCAAAATGTTGATTTTGACACAAAAAAAGACTCATTTTTTTATGAAAATGAATATTTTTTCAATAGCTAAAAAAACACATTTTTGAAATTAATCAAAAATGTATGTTGCCTTTTATTGGATTTGGCTTAATAAAGCCTCTAACTCTCTTGATGTAATAGGACCTTCACGTAAAACATGCATTTTGTTTGTTAAATCGATGACCGTTGATGAAACATTTGATGTCTTTTGGTGCTGCTCATATATCTCTTTTACACTATGCCCAAAAACTCTTTTTATTTCGTAAATCTCACTTAATGGCTTTTGTCCACTTAAATTCACTGATGTTGCACGCATGGGTCCATATTTTTTGAGTAAATTTAATGCAACAGGATGATTTGGAATTCTTAAAGCTACTGTATTTTCACTAGTTTTATCTTTATATAGATCAGTGGCTTTCAAAACTATCGTCAGTTTACCAGGCCAATATCGTTCCATAATAAATTCGGCTTCTTTTGAGACTATTGCTATTTCCTTAGCTTCGCCAATTGAACTTAAAAGAATCGGAATTTGTTTTGATTGTTCTCTGCCTTTAAGTACATATATCTTCTCAAGCGCTTCTTGATCATATAACATAGCACATAAGCCATAAACAGTATCGGTTGGCATGATGATTAATTCACCTTTTTTCACTCTAAAACTCCTCCAAAACCAACGAAAGTAAAACGATCCTTACCTGCTAAATCTTTCATTTGAACAATCTTGGCTTGTGGATAATATTTTAAAACTAATTCAAAAAGTGATTGGGCATGTTGATGACCATGTTCAAATGCAATCAACCCATAGTCATTTAAATGATTTTTAGCGTTTTTTAAAATACGTTCATAAAAATCTAAACCAAATTTTCCGCCATATAATGCGATTTCTGGTTCTTTCTTTACGATATTCATCACTTCTTCATCATCTGGAATATAAGGTGGGTTTGATACAATAATATCAAATTTTCCTTCGATTTTTTCAAATAGATCACTTATAACAAAATGAGCATCAATTCCAAGAGTTTCTTTGTTATCTTGTGCTGTAATTAATGCTTTTTCGCTGATATCTGAAAGTGTTACTTCTATTTCTGGTATTTCTAGTTTCATGGTTAATCCAATACAACCACTACCGCATCCCAAATCAAGAACTCTTGATTTTTTTTGGTTGAAATACTCATCATAATATAAAATGACATTCTCAACAAGATGTTCTGTTTCAAGTCTTGGAATTAAGACATGTTCATTAACTTTAAATTTGTATCCGAAAAAATAGGAAAACCCAAGTAAGTGTTGAACAGGGATGTCATCATTAATATATTGATCTAATCTTTCAAGAAATAAATGTTCAATCTCTTTATTCGTCTCTTGGTTTTGTGCCATATAAAAAACATGAGGTTCATCATTAAAAGTTTCCATTAATAGAAATTTAACAGCTTCTGGTTCTTTATCGTGTAATTCAGCAAGTTTAATCGCTTTTCTTAATAAAGCTTCATAGGTCATTTGATTTCTCCAATAAGTTGTCGTTTTTGAAACTCATTAAGTAAAGGTTCTAAAATCAAATCCAACTTACCCTCAATAATAGCATCTAATCTTTGTAGTGTTAATCCAATACGGTGATCAGATACTCGATTTTGAGGGTAGTTATATGTTCTAATCTTTTCACTTCTTTCGCCACGGCCAACTAAAGATCTTCTTTCTGCATCTTCTTTTTCCATCTGAGCTTCAATCATTTGATCGTAGATTCTCGTCTTAAGTAATCTAAACGCTTTGTCTCTATTTTCATGTTGGCTCTTTCCTTCTTGGCACGCAACAGCAATACCTGTAGGAATATGTGTAAGTCTAACTGCCGATTTAGTGGTATTTACAGATTGTCCACCAGGGCCAGATGAATTATATGTGTCAAAACGAATATCTTCCCATTTAACATCAAGTTCAACCTCTTCAGCTTCAGGCATAACAAGCACCGTTGCTGTAGATGTATGTACTCGACCCATAGATTCAGTTTCTGGAACTCTTTGAACACGGTGCACACCTGATTCATATTTCAAGAAAGAATAGACAAGTTTTCCTGACACCATAAATTCGATGGATGTAAACCCACCCATACTTCCTTCCATGGCATTTAAGACTTCTATTTTCCACCCTTTAATTTCTGCATACTTTGAGTACATTCTAAAGAGATCACCTGCAAAGATGTTTGCTTCATCTCCACCTGCCGCACCTTTAATTTCCATAACAACGTTTTTTTCATCATTTGGATCTTTCGGTAAAAGGAGTATTTTCAATTTTTCTTCTGTATCAATTAAAGTTTGTTCAACTTCATCACGCTCATACGATGCGAGTTCAACTAATTCAACTTCTTTTTCTACATCGATTAGTTTTTCTAAATCTTTTAACTCTTGTTCTTTCTCAAGATAAAA
>JBAYCS010000016.1:0-8875 GCA_041668625.1 Acholeplasmataceae bacterium
ATTAAAGACTAATGAACACTGTGAAGGTGAACATTGTGGAAGAAAGAAGGCTCTATGAGTCTTTTTTATTTAATTTAGTGGTATTATTAACGTAGATATGGTATAGTAAACAAGGTTTAAAAGAATCGAGGAAAAAAATGAATTTATTATTTGCAGATTTACCAATTTTAAAAGAAACAAAAGATGCCATTGAGCACCTAGGTTTAGTAGAGACGACATCGATTCAGCATGTCGCAATCCCACGGATGCTTGAGGGTAAAGATATCATTGGACAAGCACAAACTGGGACGGGGAAAACGTTCGCTTTTGCGATTCCAATTTTGGAAAAAATTGATTTAAATGACGACAATATTCAAGCTTTAGTCATTTGTCCAACAAGAGAACTTACACTCCAAGTCTATAAGGAGTTTCTCAAACTCATTAAGTTTAATAAGGCCATCAAGATCACATCGATTTATGGTGGTGAATCTTATACAAAGCAATTTAAAGCACTTTTAGAAAAACCACAAATCGTTGTGGCAACACCAGGTAGAGCAATTGACCATTTAGAACGTCAAACCATGGATTTTTCTGGACTAAAGATCTTAGTTTTAGATGAAGCCGATGAAATGCTTAAGATGGGGTTCCAAGAAGATTTAGAAAAGTTACTAAAAGACACACCAAAAGAACGTCAAACAGCACTTTTCTCAGCAACAGTTCCACCATTCATTAAAAAGGTGGCAACAAAGTATCAAAGAAATCCTGAAATGATCAAAGTTGATACACCAACGATGACTGTGGATAAGGTTGAACAGCTTGTTTATCACGTTAGAAAATCTGATCGCGATGCACTACTCACTAGAATCCTAGATTTCTATGATCCACAATCAGCCATCATCTTTGCGAACACAAAAAATGATGTGGATAGTTTATCGGGATATCTTCAAAAACATGATTATGAAGCGGATGCGCTTCATGGTGATTTAAAGCAAAGTCAAAGAGACTATGTGATGGGACGTTTTAGAGCAAAAAAACTTAAATATTTGATTGCAACTGACGTCGCAGCAAGAGGTTTAGATATCGCTCATGTCGACATGGTCATCAACTATGAAATTCCATTTGAAGACGAAATTTACGTCCATAGAATTGGTAGAACTGCAAGAGCAGGTAAAACCGGAATTTCAGTATCACTAGTTTATCCTTCAATGCGAGGAAAACTTGCTTTAATCGAAAGATTCATCAAGCAAAAAATGATTGAGATGAAGTTTCCAAGTGATGAAGACATCGAAAAGAAACGTAAGAATCGTTCATATGAAACCATCAAGTCTATGATTTTATCTGAAGAAAATGAAACACATGAGTTTAGACAAAAACTCAATGATGACGGTATCACGGATGAACAAATCATCAATGCACTCTTATCAAAATACACACCTAAATCTAAACAATATGAAACGATTGAAGAACCTCAAAAGCGTTCAAATGATCGTAGACCAGCAACAGATAGACCAAGTGGTGAACGCTCAGGAAGACCAATTAACTATAAGATGGCGAAAATCAATTTAGGAAAAGAAGATGGTATACGTCCAGTAACCTTACTTGATTTCTTAAAGAAACACGCTGATTTATACCCAAAAAATATTGGTGACATTCATTTATCTGCTCACGAAACAGAATTCCAAATTCATCCTGCAGCGATTAAACGTTTAGAACAATTAAATCATCAACAAATTAACGGCAAAAAAATCCGCATCTCCTTTCAAGGAAATCGCTGAAAACGCTATTAAAAATATGGACTTTCATGTTACAATAAAGATGAAATCCATATTTTTTTTATTTTATTAAAATAAAGGAGGAATTATGGCACATTTACTTGATATGATCCCAACCAACTTTTTTAGTGTCCTTGCCTCCCCGAATCGTAAGACATATATCGATTGTATTTTTATCATCTATCACGCAAGTGACTCAATCGAAGATGCATTTCAGGGCGAACGCGAGTTTATAATATCCAAGCTTGTTGATTATTTTGATGAAGAACAAGATGATTTAATCCCTGATGACTTAGATGATGAAGTGGCTAGAACAAGCAGACAAAAAGCAGTATATGTCATCAACACTTTGAAAAACTATGGATGGATTGGTGAAGAAGAACTTGGGAACTATAGAACCTCTTTGAATCTATTTGATTATTCTATCCATATTATTGATGTCTTAGAACGAATTAAAAATAATCAACAAACAGAGTATACCGGTGAAATTTATACCGTGTACTCGCTTTTGTCGTCATTTGATGTTGATGAAGGTATCGGTGTATTAGAACAAGCTCATCAAAAAACCAATGATGTTTTGCGTAAATTAAAAGCCCTTAAGGCTAATATTTATCGATATTATTATGATATAACTCGAAATAAATCAGATCAAAACTTACAACATTTACTTGAAAAATTACTTATTGAGTATAAACAAAATTTCTTTGATTCTGCGTATTACAACTTAAAAACTACGGATAGTTTATCACGCTACAAAAGACAAATATTGTCTCAAATATCACGCATTTTAAATGATGAAGTGATGATGGATAATTTAGCAGAACGTGTCATGAAGATTAAACATGTCGAAGACTACAATGAAGCCTATCACATAATTGAAAATAAACTCTTATATATTAGTGAAAGTTTTATGGCACTTGAGTATTTAATCCAAGCAATTGACCGCAAAAACGAACAATATATTAGTGCTGCTGCATCTAAAATCATGTTTTTCACGAATCAATCGGATGATATTGAAGGGATTTTTAATCGTCTCTTTAAAATTGTTCTTGATCAAAAAGGTTTCGACTATACAGCTTTGTTTAATTTAGTCCAAATCAGAAACATCGATACCCAATCTTTATATAATCAACGCCGTTTAAGATTAGAAACGGTTCCTGAAGAGATTTTATTTGATCCTGATACCATCACGGATGAATACAGACAAGAAAAAATTAGGATGTTACTAAAAAACAATATTTATGGGAAAAAAGAAATCGATCAATATGTCAAGGGATTGATTAAAGAGCATGACATGATTAATGCTTGTGATATACCACTTGATACACAAGAAGATTTTGTAAGGCTCATCTTAATTTTCTTATATTCAAAATCGACTGGGATGCATTATGATATTGAAATGACGAAAAAAGTATGTCAAACATCTCAAATCACATTCCAAAACTTCAAGATTAAAGGAGTCAAACGATGAATAAAAGCCAAGCGATCAAACAATTTAATGAAGCTTATCAAAGTTTCAAAGAGGGTGAAAAAAGCAATTTTTCACGCATCGTTAATAAACTCTATCAAGTCAATTTGCTAACCAAGAAAAAACCTGGTGATCAAAACGATTACCGGTTCATTCTGGCGTATAAAGAAGCATTTGAAAGTTTTTTTGCGCTCACTGATTTTGAGCTTCATATTATGCGAGCAGATGAAGTGGTCTATATTCAAAATGAAAACTATTTTAATCATATGCGTCTAAGAAAAACAGAAAGTATTTTAATTTTAGTGATTCGTATTTTATACCAACGTAAAAAAGACTTAATCACACTCGATGAACATGTTGAAATATACTTAAATGAGATTCATGAAGAACTCACACGTATTGGCTATTTAGACAATAAAAGAATTACCAAAGATAAACTTAAACCTGGACTTAGTTTTTTGAGAAATTATAATTTAATTGATTATATCGATAAGGGTCTTCATGACGATGCAAGGATTAAAATTTACCCAACTATTTTATATGTTACGAACATGGATTCAATTAAACATGTAGTTGACCGCCTAGATGGTTACATGGAAGGAGGTAGTGAGGACATTGAAGAAACTGACGAAGATTAAACTGATCAACTGGCATTTATTTTCAAATCAAACCATTGAAATTAAAGACAATACTCTCATCTCCGGTGAAAATGGATCTGGAAAATCGACCCTACTTGACGCTATGCAATATTTATTTGTTGGTGGTAGAAGTGGATCAAAATTCAATATTGCAGCAACCGATGATGCAAAAAGAACTCTAGAAGGCTATATTAGAGGACGTATTGGAGCTGAAAATAAAGAGTTTCTTAGAAATGGCGACGTGATTTCTCATGTGGCTATGGAGTTTTATGATGAACTCACTAAAGAATTCACGACTTTGGGATGTATTTTAGATCTACCAAAGAATGCACAATTAAAAGAACGATTTTATCTTTTAGACAAGATTTCAATTCATGATGAACTCTTCCTTGAAAAAAGAACCCCAAGAGATTACAAGGGCATGAAGGCTTATTTAAAAGCCCTTGGTATCGATCTTCAACCCTTTGATTCACAACGTAAATATAGAGAAGCACTTGCTAAGTTTTTTGGGATGGATGCAACTAAATATGCACGAATACTTCCTAAGGCATTAGCCTTTAGATCGATTGATCTTCAAGCCTTCGTATTTGAGTTTTTACTAGATGATGATCCAATCGATATCCAATCATTAAAAAATAATGTTGCACAACTTAAAAAAGTCGAATTAGAGATTAAGCGTGATCGTGATAAATTAACACATCTTGATCAGATGATGGATCTAAAAGACTTAATGCAAAAAAATAAAGAGCAAATTGATACAAATGGTTTGATTGATCAATTAAACTGGGTTGAAAAAAGAGAAGCATTCATTCATGATCAAGAAGAACTTTTAACATCAATTGAGAAAAAACTAGATCTACTTCGTGATCAAAAATCTCAAATTGATCAACAACTTGAAGATACTGATCAAAACATATTGAATCTTGAACGTTCAAAATCAGATAATGATATTTCAAGAACTTTAGATAATTATAAAGAGGCGCTCAGAAAGAAATCTTTAGAGTATGATACGCAAAAAGACATCCTCAATCAACTTAAAGAGGCACTTGATAAGGAATTTCGTCAAGCAAAAGAGCTTCTTAACTTTATACCATCTACTGGTATTAAAGCATTTGTTGATTATTACCAAGCAAATGAAGATCAATTAGAATCCGAAGAATTACAACATCAACTAAGTCTTTTAAATCAAGATGTGACAGCATACCTTCAAGCTTATCACACTGAAAAAGACCGTGTTGAAGAAGATAAAAGAAAGCTTTCTGAAGAAATAAGAAATGCACAACAACAAGTCAACCAACTTAAAAAGCAAGTAAAAACGTATCCGTTTTATGTTGAAAATCTCATCCGTTCATTAAATGAAGAACTCACGAGATATTATCAAAAAGATATTCATGTACGTCCACTTTGTGAACTCATTGAAGTAAATGATGAGGTGTGGCGTAATGCGGTTGAAGGTTATTTAAATACACAAAGATTTGATATCATTGTTGAACCAGCTTATTTCAATGATGCCTTAGAAATCTATGAACGGATTAAATATGAACAAAAAATTTATGGTGTTGGATTAGTTAATACGCAAAAGATCACAACCTATGATAAAACGATTCCAGGTACACTTGCAGATAAAGTAACGACTGACCACTTATACGCAAGATATTATGTCAATATGGCGCTTGGTAATACATATTGTGTTGAAACAGTGAAAGAACTTAAAAACTTTAATCGCTCGATTACAC
The DNA here is from genome assembly GCA_041668625.1 of Acholeplasmataceae bacterium. Taxonomy (GTDB): domain Bacteria; phylum Bacillota_I; class Bacilli_A; order Acholeplasmatales; family Acholeplasmataceae; genus UBA6181. The sequence goes on from JBAYCS010000016.1 coordinate 5,594, forward strand.
CAACATGTATGACTTATTCAAACTATACTGCTCGTCAAATTAATCCAAGAGCATATGATATTCCTTATATTGGTAAACAAGCAACTGAGATTCAAATGAAGTTAGCAAGTGAAAGATTATTTGATTTAGAAACGAAGATGAATAAGCTTTATCAAACTACGGATCAAACGGATCGAGTTTTAAGAATTTTATCCGCAAGTAAGAGTAATCAACTCGTTCATCAAAATCAAATTAAATATTTTGACTTAATTAAGCAAACGAGAAAAGAATTCCAAAAGATTGAAGAGCAAATTCGTAATTTATCATCTGACCAAAGACTTCAAAAAGTTGATGATCAAATCGAACGCTTAAAGATTAGTAGAAAAATTTTAAGAGGCGAACAAGAAGGTGTCGTTGGTGAGATTGCCACACACAGAGAAGATCGTCAACGCATTTTGGACCATATTGAAGACATCAAAGATAAACTTGATTTATTCTTAATTGAACAAAAAGAGTTATCAAGAAAGCATCCAGAAAAGTTATCTATGGCAAACACTCAGTTTTATGCGCTTAAACTCAAATACGATCGTGATCATGATAAAATCACGAATCATCTTGCCCAATCATCCGTGAGTTTAAATCAACAAGTCGTGAAAGCTGAAACTGAAATCATTAATTTGATGAAACAATACATTAATGTTTATCATTTTAATGGAAATCCTACAATGGAAGGCTATGAACTCTTTGAATTAGAAGCGATTCAAATTAGGAATCACAACTTGGTCCGCTATGAACAAGAAGCAACCGAGCTTAGACGTAATTCTGAAATAGGTTTTAAGGAAGAATTTGTTGGGAAACTTAGAGCATCCATTGAAAATGCCCAACAACAAATTGAAGACTTAAACATCGCTTTAGTGGATAAAACCTTTGGTAGTGACTCTTATCAACTTGTTTATAAGGCTTCAGATCACCCAGATTATAAGATTTACTATGAAATTATCATGGGCAATGAAGCGATATCTAAACATACACTATTTACTGAAAATTTATCGAAGAAAAATGAAACCATCTTAATGGAACTTTTTGAGAAAATCGCATCAAATGATCCTGAATTTGATCAACTTACCTATCAATATTTAGACTATCGCAATTATATGTCATATGATATTGAAGTGACCAATACCAATGGTAATAAATCGTATTTCTCGAAAGTATCCAAAGAAAAGAGTGGTGGGGAAACTCAAGTGCCATTCTATATCGTGATTGCCGCATCATTCCAACAACTTTTATCGAAAAATCGTCGAATTGATTCAGGTTGTATCGTTTTATTCGATGAAGCATTCAATAATATGGATGAAAGCAGAATTGATGCCATGATGAAGTTTTATAATAGTTTAAGTATTCAACTCTTAATTGCTGTACCTCCTCAACGTGTATCTAACATTATTAACTATGTAAATACAAGTTTAGTCATCGTTAAAGATAATGACTATGCAATTGTTGAAACGTTTAAAGATGAACGAAATCTAAGATCAATTTAAAGGAGAAAAAAGATGAAACCCATTGAATTAAAAGCTTTAAAGAAATTTGAAGACAATTATGAAAAGAAACCAGTTCAACAAGCACTTAGACGTGTTTTAATGAACAATGAATTAGCAAAACTTTTTGATAAACAAGAACAAAAACCACATGTTCAGTTTAAATTTTCTCATGTGATTAAGTCACTTCCAGTCACTAATCAAAAAGCAAGTGGAAGATGTTGGATATATGCTGGTCTTAATGTATTACGTGAAGTATTTGCTAGACGTTATGACTTAAAAGAATTCGAGTTATCGCAAAACTATACGGCGTTTTATGACAAATTAGAAAAAATCAATTATTTTATTGAAGCTATCGATGACTTTTTAGAAGTTGATCAAGACGATCGTACCCTTCAACACATTTTAAAGACTGGTATTCAAGATGGTGGACAATGGGATATGTTTGTTAGCCTCATCGAAAAATATGGTGTCGTTCCTAAAGAGGCGATGGTTGAAACTCAATCTTCAGGTGCTACAGCATTTATGAACCGAATCATTAATGTTAAATTGCGTCAATACGCTGCAAATGCCCGTCATTTGCATCAAAATGGAAAAGGTAAGGAAATACCTACATTAAAAGAAAAGACGTTAGACGAGCTCTATACGTTCTTAACGACTAACTTTGGCGTCCCACCTAAATCATTTAATTTTGAATATGTATCTAATGATGTCTATAGAATAGAAAAAAACTTAAATCCTCATGATTTTTACCAAATGTCTGGTGTAGACTTAAAAGATTTCGTCTCAATTATTCATGCACCAACAAAAGATAAGCCTTATATGAAAACCTATACAGTTCAATACTTAGGCAATGTCATTGGTGGAAGAGATATTAAATATTTGAATTTAGAAATGAAAGATTTAAAAGATTTAGTATTAAAACAAATGTTTGATCATGAAGTGGTTTGGTTTGGATCTGATGTTGCAAGATATGGTGATCGCAAGATCGGTGTTTGGGATGATCAGTCATTCGATGATGAAATGATGCTTGAAATGAGTTTATATATGTCAAAAGAAGACCAACTAGACTATAGTCAAAGTTCAATGAATCACGCGATGGTTTTAACCGCAGTTAATGTGGATGAAGGCAAACCTAATCGCTGGAAAATTGAAAATAGCTGGGGCGATGAAAATGGCCAAAAAGGTTATTTCTTAGCGAGTGATTCATGGTTTGATCAATACGTTTATCAAGCCGTTGTTCATAAGAAATATTTAAGCAAAGAACAGCTTAAAGCATGGGAACAAAAGCCCATGGAACTTAAACCTTGGGATCCTATGGGATCACTTGCATAATTTAACACTTAAGGGCTATTTAGCCCTTTTTTTTATCTATCAGATTTGATATAATGAATGAGCCGGGACGTGGCGCAGCTTGGTAGCGCACTTGCATGGGGTGCAAGGGGTCGCAAGTTCAAATCTTGTCGTCCCGACCATTTGATTTTCATAAGGCGAAAGATCGCCTTTTGTTTTATTAGATGATTGATGTTTCTATTAGACATTTAGAATATATAATGATAAAATATTGATTGCGGCTCAGATGCACCCGTAGCTCAGTTGGATGAGAGCGTATCCCTCCGAAGGATAAGGTCGCATGTTCGAACCATGTCGGGTGCACCATCATGGAGGAATACTCAAGTGGCTGAAGAGGCGGGCTTGGAAAGCTCGTAGGCTGTCAAAGGCGCAGGGGTTCAAATCCCCTTTCCTCCGCCATCATGACATTTAA
>JBAYCS010000017.1:0-8612 GCA_041668625.1 Acholeplasmataceae bacterium
CAAAGAAAATAAGATACATCTTTTTATCTCGATTAGAAGGGGATTAACAAATTTTTGCAATATGCTTAGCGCTATAGTAATATAGTTTAATGTTCATTATTTAAACGAGAAATCGATAGAAAATCCATTGCTTTTATTGTATGCTAGGAGTATGATGAAGTTGAGGTTCAAGAACCTTGCATTTGTTAAATAATCAGTGGCGAATAACTCCGATTTCTTTTCATGTAGTGAGACAAAAATCACTTCAAAAAAACAAACCGCCTGTAACACCATTCGAATTTGTTTCAAATGAATTTGAAAGGTAGGTGAATTCCATGGCAAACCAAAAACCAGCTCCAAAAGCTCCAGTTCAACCAACTAAACCAGCTCCAAAAGCTCCAGCTCAACCAGCCAAACCAGCAGGCAAGAAATAACAATAAAACTTTGATTGCCACGATCTTTTAAGATTTAATATAAAATATTTTCAAGTCACTATTTGAATGAATAGTGGCTTCTTTTTGTTTTTGATATTACCAAAAATGCGATTTAATGGCATTTGATTGACAAAACAACATGAATCATGTAGAGTAATATGCGGACGTGGCCAGAAAGTAATTTTTGTTGCTAGGCCATTTTTGTTTGTAAAGGGGTATGGATTATGATAACAGTATCAAATTTAAGTTTAATATTTTCTGATAAAAAGATTTTTGAGGATGTCAATTTAAAGTTTTTACCAGGAAATTGCTATGGTGTGATTGGTGCTAATGGAGCAGGAAAATCCACTTTTTTAAAGTTATTATCAGGTGAGAAAGAATCAAGTTCCGGGGATATTATTATTGAGCAAAATAAAAGATTAGCTGTATTAAGTCAAAATCAAAATGCCTTTGATCATTTAACGGCTCTTGAAGCTGTTTTTATTGGTCATAAAGAGCTTTTTGAGATTATGCAAGCCAAAGAAGTTTTATATGAAAAAGAGACGATTACAGATCAAGAAGGTTATGAACTTTCACATTTAGAAGCCAGATTTATTGAACTTGATGGATGGGATGCAGAAACGGATGCTGAAAAACTTTTAAATGGTTTAAATGTACCTCAAAGTGAGTTCAATAAAAAAATGAAAGATATTCTTCCTAAATTGAAGGTAAAAATCCTTTTAGCACAAGCACTATTTGGTAATCCAGATATTTTATTGCTTGATGAACCCACAAATAATCTTGATTTTGATGCAATTAAATGGTTGGAAAACTTTTTAATCAATTATGATAATACAGTGATTACAGTTTCACATGATAGACACTTTCTAAACAATGTGTGCACACATATGGTTGATATTGATTATTTTCAAGCAAAACTATATGCAGGAAATTACGATTTTTGGATGGAGTCATCTCAACTTGTTCAAAAATTGATGGCAGATAAAAACAAGAAAAAAGAAGAAAGAATTCAAGAACTTAAAACATTCATTGCACGTTTTAGTGCAAATTTATCAAAATCTTCTCAAGCAACATCACGTAAAAAATCATTAGAAAAGATTGAACTTGATGAAATTATTCCTTCATCTAGAAAATATCCATTTATCGGATTTGAAATTGATAAACAACTAGGTAAAGATGTTTTAGAAGTTAAGGATTTAAGTATCTCTTTAGCTGGCAAAAAGTTATTTAGTAATGTTTCATTTGTGATAAATCGCGGTGAGAAAGTTGCACTTCTTGGCGATAACGATTTAGCAAAAACCGCATTACTTAAAATATTAGCTGGTGAACTGAAACCAGAAACTGGAAGCATTAAATGGGGACAAACCGTGACGAAGTCCTATTTACCAAGTGATAATGATTCATACTTTATTGATAAAAGTATTAATCTTATTGAATGGCTCAGACAATATTCTAAAGAACCAGCCGAATCTTATATTCGTGGGTTTTTAGGACGTATGTTATTTAGTGGTGATCAACCACTAAAAGAAGTGAAATTCTTATCAGGTGGAGAAAAAATGCGTTGCATGTATTCAAAACTCATGCTTGCTCAAGCAAATACATTACTAATTGATTCACCAACAATTCACCTTGATTTAGAAGCTATTCAAGCAGTTAATAAAGGACTTGAAGATTTTAAAGGATCACTTATTGTATCATCTCATGATCATAATTTATTACAATCTGTTTGTAATAAAGTTGTTGAAATTGGGGATTTAGGCTCTTATAGCTATGAAGGTACATTTGATGAGTATATTGAGAATAATGATATCAAAGAACGCGTCAAATTGCTGTATAAAAACTAAATCATAAGAAATTAAGGGTAAACCATCAACCCTTATCAGAAATATGATAAAATTATGATAGTATACCGTCATTGAGATGTTTTTAGGTATCACCGGTGATCTACATGAAAAAAGCTTCATTTTTATTCACGGTTTACAATGTGTTTTGGGGACTCGTTCAAATATATCATCTCATTGAATATATTTATGCAGTCAATATTACACAGAATAATTTAGCAGTCGAACCATTTTTACGTATCACCATTATTGTTATGGTGATAGTGTTACCCATTAACTTAGGCCAATTATTTATTCCAAATGGCAGTGTTTTATGGAAAAGTAAAGCCTATTTTATCTCTTTTATTTTTGTATGTTTGACTTACCTTATAAGCTTTAGTTTCATGTTGTTTTACTTCTGAAAACTTCTAGTTTTCAAACATTATAACGAAGGAGCATATTATGAAAAGTAGAAAATTAGTTTTAGTAATGATTTTAGGTTTTGCTTCATTTTTAGTTTTGAGTGGATGTACTAAAGAAACAACACCCTCTAAATTTGAAAATCTTGTGACATCAGCCGCTGTTGATGAGGAATCTTATCCAATTAATCCATTAAGTGTTTTTGATGATAAAACACCAGTGATTTATTTAACAGGGAATGTTAAGGATGCGACAGTTGGGTCAAAGGTTATTGCAGAGTGGTATTATATGGACGAAGAGGAAGATGTTCTTCTTTACCAATTGACTTTAACAGTAACTGAAACAAATATGGGTTTTTATTTTAGTCTCTCTAAGCCTACCGATGATTGGTATATTGGCGATTATGAAATTATTTTATTTTATGACAATGTTTTTATGGAAAGAGTAAAATTTTCAGTTGAATAAAACAAATTAATTCTATGAATAAAAAAATCCTATCGCTTGATAAGATTTTTTTATTTTTTATACAATGATCTGGGGGATCAAATGAAGACTTTTATGTTGTTAAAGGAATTTGTTCTTTTTGATAGTACGATAGCATTTCTTCACGTGTTACAAGCGCTTGGAAGTAGTAACTTGATGTTGTGTGGCTTTGTCCATAATCGATAAGTCGATCAAATTGATCATAGACTTTGTTCGTGGATTCAATGCTAGCAGCATTTTTTCTTTCTCCAAGTATTGATGCAAGTTTAGATGATAAATTGACTGCTTTTGTGACTCTAAAAGACAGTTTTGCTTTCAAATTATATTCTTTATCCATATAGGCATTTAATGGCTCAGTGCCGGTAAACTTTTTATCCATATCTTTAAATATGCTAAGCGGAATATAGTTTTCTAATATGATAATAGGTTTATCATTGCCTTTATATATACGATTGATATAAAAGAGTTTTTCACCTGTGCTAAAGCCCATCGACTGTAGTTCAGCATCAGTTAATTGGACAACCTTCTTTTCAATACATTCAATGGATGGAGATAGCCCTAATGCATTGATGGCATCATAGATTGCAATGTTTCGATAGAAGAAGTAATTAGTGAGTTCGAAATATGCAACGACATATCCTTTAGGGTCAATATATTTTATATAGTTTTCTTTCACTAATTTTTTATAAGCTTTTTCAGTGAGTTCTGTCTCAACATTTAACAATTTTGCCAATTGTTGTGGTGTAGGAAGTAAAGCTTGATAATAAAAAGTTTGATCAAGAATCAGTGCTTTAATACTTTCCTTAATCTGATCATCATAAGAAACAGAGGATCTTCTATCTATCGATATGGATTCAAATCGATCAGAGCGCATGAACCATCACCTCGAATTCTGTAAACTCTCCAGGGAAATAGTTAGCTACATAAGCAACAACTTGATCTTTGATATCAACAATTTTTGAGCGCACAAAATATATCGCATCATCAACCTCGATTTTTAAGAGTAGTGCTTCATCAGAAGAAGCATTAATCGGGCTAAATGTATTATTCATATTCTTAATCTTATGGTTATATTTTTGTTCAATGAGATCATAGAGTCGATTAGACTCTTCATGCTTATGTTGAAGCTTTGGAAAATACTTTTCAGGCAAATATATTTTTTGTAACATGACTGGATTACGATTTGCTTTAATTAAACGCAAAATGACATAACAGTGTTCACCTTTAGTGAGTTTGAGCATTCTGTATGCCGTAATATCCTCATCGATATAATCAAACATGATGTCTTGATACTGATAAGTTAAATCTTTCGTATTAATATAGGTATCAACTTGATAGAACTCATGGAGTGGTGTATGGAATAAATAACGATTTGTAACATAAGTCCCTTTTCCTTTAATCCGTTTGATTTTTTGATTCAAAATCAAATCTTCATATGCCATTTTAACAGCAGTAGGACTAATTGAAAATGTTTTACAAATCTCTTTTTCAGTTGGGAGTTTATCATTATACGATAAAACACCTTCATCAATAGCTTTTGTGATCGAGTTTGAGATTTGTTTATAGATTGGGGTCTTTAGTTTTTTATTCACATAAATATAATCCATAAGTTCACTCCCTATCAAAATATTTTAAATTCTATTCTCAGTAACTTTTAGGGACGTTTAGTGTTTCAAGTAGTTTTCCAACCATTCTTGGACGTTTAGCAACAAGCGCTCCAACTTCAGTTAAAGCAATAATTTTATCTTCAACAGAGCCTTTTCCACCAGTAATGATTGCTCCAGCGTGGCCCATCTTTTGTCCCTTAGGTGCAGTCCTTCCACCTAAGAATGCAACGAGAGGTTTTGTAAAAGTTTTATTTTTAATAGCTTCAGCAACCTCTTCCTCCATGGTTCCACCGAGTTCACCAATGATGACAACAGCATTTGTTTCAGGATCATTTTCATAAAATGGAAGCATTTCAGCAAATCTTGTTCCTGGAACTGGATCTCCACCGACACCAATGAGTGTCGATACACCATATCCGGCTTCAACAATCATCGCGGTTACTTCATTGGTGAGTGATCCACTTCGAGTCATCACGCCGACATGTCCTTTTTTATAGACACGTTCAATCCAATGTGGGAATGATCCCATCATTGCAACTTTTGGCGATATGACTCCAGTTGTATTTCCACCGATAACCATCGCTTGATGTTCTTTGGCTGCTTGTCTAATTAAAACCATATCATGAAGAGGTATCCCATCAGCAATCGTGACTATTTTTTTAATACCGGCAGCTAATGCTTCCATGACAGCGTCTTTCGTAAGTTTTGGTGGGACGAAAAGCATTGATGCGTCCACATCATGCATTAAGACTGCTTTTCTAACGGTATTGTAGACGGGTAATCCTTCGACTGTTTGACCTTCTTTGCCAGGAGTGACACCACATAAAACTTGTGTTCCAAGTTCGATCATATGTTTTGTCCAAAAACTACCTTCAGATCCAGTAATACCTTGGACTAAAACTTTAGTATGTTGATCAATAAATATGCTCATGTTAGACTCCTTTCGCCAAAGAAACAGCTTTTCTAACGGCTTCTTCAGTATCAAAGAGTGGTTCAAGACCAGCTTCTTTTAAGATACGAACAGCTTCAGCTTCATTAGTTCCTCTGATACATGTCACAATGGGGCGGTCAGGTTTTAATCGTTGAATTGCATCAACAATACCTTCAGCCATAACGTCAGCACGTGCAATGGTACCAAACGTCACAATCAAAATCACCTTTGAAGGGACTTTTAAACATATTTCCATAGCCTTGACGGCTTTTTTATAATTAGGTCCACCAAATTCTAAGTAGTTAGCTACGGTTCCACCTTCATAATTTATCAGATCATATACTGTGGTTGTTAGACCTGCACCAGCACACATTAAACCAATATCACCATCAAACTGAATGAAAGGAATGCCTTCTAATAAAGCATCATATTCAGCCTCTGTTTTGTAATCATCTAAGGATCTTTCATATCGTGATTGTCTAAATAATGAATTATCATCAATCATGAGTTTTCCATCACCTGCAACAAATTCTCCCGTTTTGGTAATGAAAAGTGGATTAATCTCAACTAATTCAGCGTCGTATTTTTTAAACACATCATAAAGTTTAAGAAGTAGTCTAGACATTTCTTTGACTTGTGTTGGATTTAAACCTAATTCATAAGAAACAGAGATCGCTTGATAGGACATAAGCCCATACCGTAGGTCGATAGGTTCTTTGATAATTTTATCTGGTTGAGTTACGGCTAATACTTCAATATCAATGCCGCCTTCAGCACTTGCTATCAGTAAACCAGTGGCGTTTAGTGGATCAACTGTGATGGAGACATAGATTTCTTTGTCGATATCTACGGCTTGCTCAACTAATAATTTTTTAATTTTTAATTCATGTGTAAATAAGCGATGCACATGAGACTTAGCATCTTCAACATTTTTAACAAATGAAATTAGACCAGCTTTTCCTCTACCACCACTTAAAACTTGTGACTTTACAACTAGAGGTAAACCCACGATTTCAATCGCCTTATCTAACTCATTTTCTTGTTCAATTAAGATGCTATTTGGAACCGAGATTCCAGCTTCCTTAAAAACTTCTTTAGCTTGATACTCATATAATTTCATGAAGTTTCTCCTACTTTATAGCTTTAAAATACGCTCCAAATATTTCATCATCGGAGGGACGAATTGGTGTGAAATATTCAGACACCCAAGTCACATTTATAAAATGTTTATAATTGATGTTTTCAGTGGTGATATTTCCGCCCCAAGTACCACATCCAAGAGATACAGTTGAAGGCATGCCATTAAAGAAGGCACCACCATTTGCTGGTGCTTGTGCTTGATTAACCATAATACGACTGGATTTCATATTTTGCCCAAGATGATCAATATAAGCTTGATTATTTGTATGTATACCACAGGAGTGACCTGTACCATAATTATCTGTTAAACGAACAAGTTTGTGATAACCTTCTTCAAATGTGTCATATTTAAATACAGTCAATACTGGAGATAATTTTTCTTGAGAGAAGAAGTCTTTCTCGATATCTTCACATCCCTCAACTAAGAGAACTTTCGTATGTTCTGGAACAGTAATCAAAGCTTCTTTAGCAATTTTATAGGCTGATTGAGCAACAATCTTACCATTAATCGAACGATAACCTTTGGCATTGACAGGCCACATATATTGTTCTAGTTTATCGCGATCTTCGCCTTTGATGAAATAAGTGCCCAAATCTTCAAATTCTTTAATCATGGCATCATAAATTGATGAATGAATAATCACAGAATTCTCACTTGAACATGATGTCGCATAATCAAAAGCCTTACTCATGATGATTTTTCCTGCGGCATCTTTCACATTTGCATCTTCAGCAACAATTTGAACTGAATTACCTGGACCAACGCCATAAGCAGGACGTCCAGAAGAATAAGCAGCTTTAACCATTGCTCCACCACCAGTTGCTAATACAACATCAACTTGATGCATGAGCTCGTTTGTTAATTCAATTGAAGGCTCTTCAATGATTTGAATCAAATCAAGTGGAGCACCTACTTTTTTCAAACCATCACGCATAAAATCAACAGCCATCTTTGATGATCGTTTTGCTTTAGGGTGCGGTGCGAAGATGACAGCGTTACGACCTTTTAAGATTGTTACTGCATTAGATGCGGGAGTTGCTGTAGGATTCGTGACAGGCGTTAATGCACCTACGACCCCTACAGGTTTTGCATATTTCTTTATTTTTTTGGCATCATCAATTTCAATTAGACCAACTGATTTAGCACCTTTTACATCCTTTAGTACACCAAGAACTTTATTTTTATGTTTTAATATTTTATCAGCTACATTACCCATACCTGTATCACTCACTGCAGTTTCAGCAAGTAATTTGATATTCTCGTCGTTGTAAACTTCCCAACCTATAGCAGTACATACAAGATCGATTTGTTCTTGTGTGTAATTTTCTATTTGTTTTTGGGCAATTCTTGCCCGATTGATATAATCAGAAATAATTTTTACAGAATCTTCCATGTTAATTCCTCCTTTATAAGAAGAGATTTAAAGCGTTCATTAACCATAGTAATATGGCAACAAAAACTAAACTGATAAATGCAGCAATGAATAAATCTCTAAATAGTTTTTTCTTATCTACGTATTCAGGAGAACTTGCAAGTGCAAGTGCACCCATCGTTGAAAGTGGACTCACTGTGACAATATGAGAGGCCACCGCAATTGTAATCGTTAAAACAGCAGGGGATACAACATTACCAAGTTCATTAGCAAGGTTAACAGTAGTTGGTATTAATGTTGGAATAACAACACCCACAGCAGAACTAAAAATTGACATCACACCAGATAATACAGCAAGTATAGGAACAGCGGTATGTGTATTCATAAGACTTGCTAAAAATGTTGTAAGTAGTTCAACACCACCG
>JBAYCS010000018.1:0-8560 GCA_041668625.1 Acholeplasmataceae bacterium
AGTCCAATAAATGTTTGTGTGGGTTGTTCACTTCGTTGATTATAAAGTTGTTGCTTAATGCCTGGCATGCCGGCAAAAAAACCATGTGAAGCTTGTCTATTTTCAGCTTTTGCAATCTCGTTCTCATAGATTGAAAAATCATAAATTTTCCCATCTCTAATATAGTCATCAATTAGCTTACGATACGTTCCAACGACAGTAGCAATATAATGAAGACTTTTCATACGTCCTTCGATTTTTAACGATTTGACATTCGCGTCGATAAGACTTGGAACATAATCTAGGGCTTCTAAATCTTTAGATGACATCGAAAAGTTTTTTTCATGGACCTTATTATGATTTTTGTGAAGTGTATAATTCCATCTGCAAGAATGCGCACAACCACCACGATTCGCATCACGTTCAGTCATATTATTAGATAAGCTGCATCTTCCAGAAAATGACATACACATCCCGCCATGGACAAATACCTCAATATCGGCTTCAACATTCTTTGTTAAATGTCTTATTTCATGCATATCAAGTTCACGAGCTAAAACAATACGTTTAACGCCTTTATCATACCAATAATTGACTGCTTCAATATTCGTTGTCGACTGTTGAGTCGATAAATGAACTTCTAAAGATGTATGTTTAATCGCTTGATCAATAATATAAGGAGATGCAGATATGATCGCATCCACATGACATGACTCTAAATCTTTTAGGTATTCCACGAGTCCTTCTAGATCCTCATTATGAGGAATAATATTGGTTGTGACATAAACTTTTTTACCTCTAGCGTGAGCAAAGTCAGTTGCTTCTTTTATATCTTTGACTGTAAAATTTGATGCTCTTGCTCTTAAAGAAAAGTTCTGCCCACCGATAAAGACAGCATCAGCTCCATATAATAAAGCTATTTTTAGTTTTTCTAAATCACCTGCAGGTGCTAATAATTCAATCATAAGGACACCTTCTGTTTATAAATCGTCTTCTTGTAGAAAAAACCCTCGTCCCAAACTTCATCATATTTAGTTTTTAAGGATTCAATTTGCTCTACATTTTTTGGATTTTGATATATTTTTGCGATCTCAAGGTCATAATACTCATCTTTAAAGATTGTATCAATGACTAGATAATCAATCATCGATGAAAGCTCCTCTAAATGCGCTATGGTATTTATGACGTTGCTTCTAAAAACATGAGTTCCTGCGTAATCTTCTAAAATAGGAAAAGCTTCATCTAAACGATTTTCCTCAACAATAGTTAAATCGTAGTCCAAATGGAGTTTTTCATTGATCTGATATTGGGTTTTAAAATTATGGATGAGTTGTCTTTTCGAATAAAACATATTCAGATGACCATGACCAATCATAAAAAGCTTTGTTTTTTTATGAATCGATAAAATCTTTAAATCTTCATATGTAATCTCTTTAGCTGCATATGCTCCATAAATATATTTGTCAGATAGCATGTTTAAATCATAATAATTAGTAAGTAATGTTTCTGGGTGATAGACAACTTTATGTTCAAGATTAAGTTTTTTTAAGACTCTAAATACACCTAGATCACTGACAATAAATCCAGTGATTTTTAGTAATGGAAGTTCTTTTACAAATGAAGTAAATGACTTGAGTTGTTCATCCATCATGAGCTGATTAACTTGAATAAAAACTTCCTTACCTAAAAAGTGTATTTGATCAATCAATTTAATACACTCATCTTTAGTTAATTGAATGGAAAGTCTTGCTCCAAAATCAGAAATACCAAAAACAAACCCATCGACATATGGAGTTAAACGTTCAATGTGATTCATATCATTTAATGTGATAATCTTTTTCATTCATTTCTCCTTTGTGAAACACTCATCCCATCACCCACTTCATCAAAATGAGTTTCAAAATCTGGATGATTAATTAAAAATTGTTTGAAGCGTTCAATTTTCCCTAATAACTGTTTGGTATGTCTATTCACGTCTTCTTTCTTTAAATTGTGAAACGATAAATTGTCACAAACAATAATACCTTTAGGGTTTAACCGATTTTGATACATTTCAAAAAACTTTTGATACTGTGCTTTAGCTGCATCAATAAAAATCAAATCATAAGTTTTTAATAGTGGATATGGGTTTAATGCATCATGACAAATCACATTGACTTGAGATTCAAAACCATAGGTCTTTACATGTTCTAAAGCAATCTTAGCTAAGCTCTCATCTCGTTCAAATGTATCGACATAACAACCAAAAGAAGCCATCTGTAATGCACTATACCCGATGGCTGTTCCAATTTCTAAAACATCTTTGATTCGATGTAATTCAATTAAGCTTTTCAAAAACAAAAGCCCATCATCATAAATAATGGGGATATGATGGTCTTTCGCATATTGTTTGAGCAGATTAAACATTAAACTTCTGTTTCTTCCTCTTCTTCTTCATCGTCTAAATCGATTTCATTATCATCATAGTACGATTGAAGAACTTTATCTAACATATCCCATTCTTCTTCGGTTTCAATGTCTTCGAATGCGCCTTCGTCGTCACTTTCACCTGGAATATATCTTGCAGCACTCACTTCGTGTGTATCAACAAATTCAAATACAACGTAGTTTTTTCCTTCGTGCTCATGGGTAAATAGAATTTCACAGACAGATTCATTTCCGTCTTGATCGGTTACGATCATTTGGTTATCTTGTAACATGGTTAGCTCCTTTATAATCTAAGTAATTTTGTAATATCAATACAGCAGCGAGTTCATCTTTTTTCGCTTTCTGTTTGCTTCTTTTTTCTGATCCTTTTGCCATGGTTTGTAATGCAGTTTTTGTGGATAATCTTTCATCCCATAAAATACATTCAATCTTATTTTTGATGAGTTCATTTGAAAAGTCTTCACTAATTTTACCACGAATACCAATATCATTATTCATGTGTTTTGGTAAACCTAAAACAATCACCTTAGCTTGATGCTCTTCAATTAACTTGATGGTGAGTTTTAAAGCTTCTGTGTAATCATCTTCCCTAAATCTTAACGTGGTTAAGGTATGGGCGATGATACCAGATTCGCTGATGGCTACACCTATCGTTTTACTTCCTAAATCAAGTCCTAAATAAGTCATAATTTCTCTTTCAACTTTAAAATCATCTGATCGACGAGTGATAATTCTTGTGTCCCGCCTTGAGCAAACTGTGGCTTTCCGCCACCCGAACCTTTCGTGAGTTCTGCAGCATAGCGGATTAAGCTTGATGCGTCATCATGACTACTCTTGCAGAGAAAAGTCGCTTTTTCACTTGATACATTCACTAAAACAATCGTTTCTGCCTTTATTCTATCATAGATAGCATCAATCAGTTGTTTTAAAACCTTTGGA
This sequence comes from Acholeplasmataceae bacterium, assembly GCA_041668625.1. Lineage (GTDB taxonomy): Bacteria > Bacillota_I > Bacilli_A > Acholeplasmatales > Acholeplasmataceae > UBA6181. Next base: position 3,346 of record JBAYCS010000018.1, read on the forward strand.
TCCAAGTCTTTTGTTTTGATGATTTGTTTCTTCGTTTCAAAGTCAGTGATGTATGTATCAATATGTGATAATACACCTTGTTCTTTATAACGTTGTAATTCTTTTTCAGTTATTTTGATAAATTCTTTTAATTCAATCACATAATGACGATAATTAATCACATCTTGATAAGATCCTGTGATATCTGGTTGTTTTGGTAATTTGATGGATTTGTCAAGCTTATGAAGTTTTTCATTTAGTGTTTCAATTTCATTAAATAGTGGTTCTAAAAACGTCATCATTTCTTTTTTGACATCAAATCCAGTGACACCTTCCATCCGATATGTTCCAGATCCAATCGATTCATAGGAACCAATCGCGAAATCAATGATTTCTTTTGTGTTTTTGACATGTGTCCCACCACACAATTCTTTACTCCATCCCATATCAACCACGCGTACAATATCACCATATTTTTCACCAAAAAGTGCCATAGCACCTAGTTTTCGTGCTTCATCGATTGGCATTTGATGGATAACAACTTCCAAAGGAGTTTCTAAAATATATTTTTTAACTAGTTTTTCTACTTCCAAAATGCGTGATTCAGGTTCGTTTTCAAAATGATTAAAATCGAATCTCCAGCTTTTTTCAGAAACCTGTGATCCTTGCTGGTTTGCGTGTTTACCAAAAATATCTTTAATTGCTTGATGGAATAGATGTGCAGCACTATGGTTACGTATCGTTTTCAAGCGTTTAGTGGGATTTACTATTGCTAATGCATCATCACCTTCATGAAAATCAGCTTCAATGATGTGAAGATGTTGCCCATTCGGAAGTTTTATGACATCGATAACTTCTAATCCATTAATTGTACCTGTATCGTTAACTTGTCCACCTGACGTTGCATAAAATGGTGTTTGATCTAAAACAATACCTTGATCAAATACTTTAATCACTTTCGCTTCAGCTTGCAACGTGTCGTAACCAATAAATTTAGAGATTTCCGTGAAATTTAAGAATTCTTCATCTTGAGCTTTCATAGAACCATGGGAAGCTCGAGCGCTTCTTGAACGTATTTTTTGTTGTTCTAAAGCCTCTTTAAAGCCATTTAAATCAACATTTGATCCTTGTTCTTCTGCATATTCTATGGTGAGTTCAATGGGAAAGCCATAAGTATCATAAAGTTTAAATGCTGTTTCACCTGAGATGAGCTTTCCTTCTTTTTCAATGGCTTCCATCAAATGACGTTCACCATCATTAATCGTTTCTAAAAATTTTTGTTCTTCCTTTAAAATAAGTTTTTTAACAATTGCTTTAGTCTCATTTAAGTTCTGATAAAACACACCCATGACGTCTACGACATCATCGACTAAAAGGTACAAAAATGGTTCTAATAGACCTAATTTTCTTCCGTATTTGACTGCTCGACGGAGTAATCGTCTAAGAACATAACCTCTACCTTCATTCGATAACATCGCACCATCAGAGATCGCAAATGTTAAAGCTTTAATATGGTCAGCAATGACTTTAAATGCCATTTGTCCATCATAAGTGATTCCTGAAAGTTTTTCAGTATGTTTGATCGTAGGTAAAAATAGATCGGTTTCAAAATTAGTTTTCGTTTGTTGGATTACACATGCAAAACGTTCAAGGCCAGCACCTGTATCGATATTTTTTGAAGGTAATTCAGGGTAGTGTTCTCTACTTAATCCCGGTTTTGAATTAAACTGTGAAAACACGATATTCCAAATCTCAATATACCTTTCATTCTCAATATCTTCATGGATTAATTCAACTCCACGTTTATCATAAATTTCACCACGATCAAAATAAATCTCTGTGTCTGGGCCACATGGACCAGGTCCAATTTCCCAGAAATTATCTTCTCTAGGGATAAGATGAGTTGGATCAACACCAAGTTTAATCCAAATATCTCTTGCATCTGTGTCTTCTGGATAATATGTCATATATAGTTTATCTAAGGGAAAGCCAAACCATTTAGAGTCTGTTAATAATTCTAATCCCCAAGCAATCGCTTCTTCTTTAAAGTAATTCCCAATCGAAAAATTACCAAGCATCTCAAAAAATGTATGGTGTCTAGCGGTTTTTCCAACATTATCAATGTCATTCGTTCGTATACATTTTTGAACATTTGTTAATCTTGGATTGATAGGTTTTTCGGTTCCATCAAAATACTTTTTTAATGGTGCAACTCCAGCGTTAATCCATAATAACGTTGGATCATTTTGTGGAACGAGTGAAGCTGATGATTCAACCCTATGACCTTTACTTTCAAAAAAGTTTAGCCATGTCTCTCTAATTTCCTTTGCTGTCATAAAACGCATAGATATTCCTCCTAAATAAAAATAAAACGCCCTTAAAATGCTAAGGACGTAAATATACGCGGTACCACCTTAGTTCTAGAATGTTTTCTAGCCCTCAAATGTCGTTAAGGCCGACATACCTTGTGCTCCCAAATAGCGTTCATGAGATTGATTCTTCGTTTTCACCAACCACGAAGTCTCTAACAAATCAAAGGCTCATTACTCGTTTTGTTCATTGCGATACCATTGTATCATAAGTATTTTAAAAATGTAAAGAATTATAATGATTCTAAATTTTTGGAAACCATCTCATAATGTAGAATATCTTCTTCAATATAAGGACCTTTAACCACTTCGAAACCTAATCGTTCATAAAACGCTCTTAAATAGGCTTGACCGGAAATTCTAAAAGGTTCTCCTATATAGTCATTCATCGCAATTTTTACGAGTTTTTCGCCTAATTTTAATCCACGATATTGGGGATGAGAAACCACACGAGATAGCGCATATTCATTAAACTTTTTCCCCTTAGGAACAACCCTTAAATAAGCGATGATATGGTCATGATGTTTGATCATATAATGCATGCAATATTGATCTTTAAAATCAGTATCAACGTAATTTATTTTTTGTTCCATGATAAAAACAATATTTCTTAAATCTAGGATTTGATAAAGTTCTTCTAATGTTAGTTCGTTAAATGATTTTTTAATGACGTCTGAAAACATGTTTAAATACCCAGGGTGCTCCATAGGAAACCCATACTCCTATCAATAAGTATCTTAAAAAATCAAACCATAGTGTATCCAAAAAAACAAATTTTAATCCTTCTTTAATCAAAATAGCAACAAGTAACCCAATCACTACTTTTAATATTTGAATGATTGTTTTTTGGGCTACATCATATTTAACAAATCGTTTTTCTAAAAAATATCCAATCGCAAATCCAATGAATGCTCCTGCAGAAATAAAGAATGTATGATTTTGAACGAATAATAAACCGATCATAAAAAATGGGACAATGATGAGTGTATATATTTCTTCTTTATCTTTCATGAGATCAATAAGTTTAAATGAAAAATGTGCGATCATAAAACTAAATAAAACACCAACTAAAACATCTGACACATAATGCTGACCAAGATAAACCCTTGATAATGGAACCACAACCATTAATGCAATCCCCATTTTCCAGATGAATGGTTTCTTTAATTTTTTTGATAAATCATAAGCTGTATAACCTAAGACGCCTGATGCTCGTGCGTGACCACTTGGAAATGAGTAACCATCCGTTTCCCAATGAGACTCAACAGATACTTCATCAGGATGTGCAATATAAGGTCTAGGACGTTTAAATATTTCTTTTATGCCCGTATTAATAAGTGCAGATAACATATAAGTAAACGCAAATTTATGAGCATACTTTTTATCATAAACCCAGTATAGAACAACCGCTAAAACAATAAATGCATATTGATCACCCAGTTGAGTTAAGATGTAAAATACCCAGTCTAGTACAGGATTTCTTGTAAGCTGAATGATTTTAATAATCTCAAGATCCATCATGATCCTCCATCAGTTTAAGATTTGTTTCTTCCATCTTTGTAAATCCAATTAAACGATAACCTTCTGGTTTTAAAAAATTAAAATTTTTATCCATAAAACCTAGTTTTTGAAGTTTATTAAACATGGCTAATCCCATCTTATATCCATATAAAGCGTTACTTTTGACCACTGTGGGATTAAAATCAAGAATATCTGCTGATATCGTTTTGAATAAAAAATGTGTCTCTAAATTGACTAATAAAATATCTTCGTTCGCAAATTTCTTGGGGCTAAATAAATGATCGAGTGGAACTACAATGATAATGTTACATCCAGCATCAATTAATGGTTGAATGGGGTAATTATCCACTGCTCCACCATCAACATAAGAGTTCTCACCAATTTTAGTTGATCCAAAGATAACTGGAATTGATGAACTTGCTAGAACCGCACGATGTGGGTCTTCAAAATCATTTAAATTAAAAACTTCCTTTTTCATTCGATGAAGCATGATTTGATCAATCAAAGATTCTTTCTGAAGTTTTGCTACTGTGGCAAACCCCTTCATTTTACTTTCTCTAATCTCTGATAATTTAACTTCTTGTGATAATTTTAAAAAGACTTCCTGAAGTGAAAAAACTCCAAGTTTATCCATTTTTAACCGATCAGGACCAGATCCATAAATATCTTGATTATTGATTTTTTCCCATACCTCAATCATTCTGTCATAACCATAATTTGCCATGACCATGAGCGTGTTGATCGCACCAATCGATGTTCCTGATACATGTGTAATATTTTTTAATATTCCGATTTCGTGCATTGCTTTGACAATGCCAATTTGATAGCTACCTCGCGCCCCACCGCCACCGAGTGCTAATCCGATGCGATTTTCCATGAGATCACCTATTTTTAAGTAATTTTTTAAGCCTCATTTGTGTGTCCTTTTCTTTTAAAGACTCACGCTTATCATAATCTTTTTTACCTTTTGCTAAGCCTATTTCAACTTTGGCTAATCCTTCTTTAAGATAGACTTTTAAAGGGATAATCGTAAAACCTTGCTCTCTAGTCTTAGAAAACCATTTAAAAATTTCTTTTTTATGTAGCAGTAATTTACGTGCTCTTGTTTCTTCGTGATTAAATTGATTAGAAAATTCGTAGGTTGCAATATGCATATTGTTAACATACATTTCACTATTCTTAAATGTCACAAAAGCATCATTGATACTCACCTTACCTAAACGAATAGATTTGATTTCACTTCCTAAAAGTTGAATACCTGCTTCGATAGTTTCTTCAATGAAATAGTCATGTCTTGCTTTTTTATTTTGGCTAATTAATTTCATCTTCTTTTACGCCCTTTAAAA
>JBAYCS010000019.1:0-8538 GCA_041668625.1 Acholeplasmataceae bacterium
CATCCAGGATCGTTAGGTAAAAGTGCAAGTTTGTCTTTAAAATTCAAGTAAAATCACCACTTATATTGTAACATATGAACCAGTTTCTACTATAAAAAAAGGTGAGTATTACTCACCCATATCACATATAGTCTAAGTCAATTAAGATTCAAATTCAACTTCTACTTTGCCATTCAAAATTTCTTCTAAAGCGATGCCTACTGATTTTTCACATACTGTGTTTTCAACAGATAATTTTTCAGCTTCGATAATCCGTGCAACCTTACTTGCTGCATAGACTAATTTGTACTTTGAATCAATTCTATCTAACAATTTGTCAATCGATGGATAACGCATGCCGTCATTGTTTTTATTCATGATAATTTTCTCCGATCATCTTTAAATAATTGTGAATCGTTCTTTCTGTTTTTGCATGTTCTGCTCGAATGATGGCCATGATGCGGTCTGCGGCATTATGCACTTCATCATTAACAACGATGTAATCATATTTATGGGCGAGTAGAAATTCCTTTTCTGCCTTTTTCATTCGTTTATCAATTAGTTGAATATCTTCAGTTCCTCGATTTTTCAATCGGTCATATAGTGCTTGTTTCCCTGGTGGAACTAAGAAAATAAAGACTGCATCTTTCATTTCTTTTCTCACTTGCAAAGCACCTTCAACTTCTATTTCTAATACAACTTCCTTACCTAATTCTAATTGTTCTTCGACCTTATCTCTTGGTGTACCATAATAGTTCCCAACAAATTCAGCCCATTCTAAAAATTTATGTTCATCAATACGCTTGATAAAAGTTTCTTTATCAACGAAGTAGTAATCAATGCCTTCTCTTTCGCCAACTCTAGGAGGACGGGTCGTCATGGATACTGAATATACTAAATCATGATTTGGCATATCAAATAAAGCCCGACGAACGGTACCTTTCCCAACGCCTGAAGGTCCTGAAATGACTACTAATAATCCCCGCTCATTTAATTTCATGGTGCCCTCCCTTTTAATTGATATTACATTTTATTATATATGAAATATAATATTGTGTAAAGGTATTATACTCATCTTTTTCGCTAAATAACGCTTTCATTACAGTTATGACGGCTTAAATATGCTAAAATATGGATGAGGTGTCATATGATTATCGATGGATTATTTATTTATCACTTAATTAAAGAATTAAACGATGCTCTAAGTGATGCTCGATTAGAGAAAATATTTCAAACAAAAAGTGCTGATTTTTTGTTTGTCTTTTATCGTCAAGGTATTAGAAAATATGTTGAATTATCCCTAGATTCTCAAACTATGGGATTATTCATCACCGATAATCCTAAAAATGATAGAGAAACAAGTCAATTTTTAATTACGTTAAAAAAACATTTAGAAAGCGCCATCTTACAAAAAATTATTCAACATGAAACCGATCGTGTTGTCATCTTTGAATTTATTACCTATGATTTCATTGATGGACCCATTCCGATTCGTTTAATCCTAGAACTCATGGGAAGGCATTCTAATTTATTATTAGTTAAGGATAATAAACTCATTGAATCCTATAAAAAGATGTTTTTCGAAAGCGGTAGACAGCTCATTCCTCAAGCTGAGTTTGAGTTTTTTCCATCACATAAAATACCTTTTACTAAGATGACAAAAGCTGACTTTGATCTACCAAAACTGATGCTAGATCGCTTTATGGGAGTGTCCCCACTTCTTGCCCAATATATGTATGAAAATCGCGTATTACCTACAGATATCCCCTTAAAGCCAACTCGTTCTAAGATAAGTCAAAAAGCGTATATTGCTGATGTTTTCCCACTTGATGAGGATAAAGAATATGTTGACTCAATTTCAAAACTATTTGATACGCGTCAAGTCACAAAACAAAAGTCGACTTCTTCTCATCAAATCTTCATTGAAAGACAACTTCAAAAGTATAGGAAGAAAAAAGAAATGATTGAACTTTCTTTAACTGAATCATTAAGAAACCAAGAAGTTAAAGAGAAAGGGGATCTTATTTATCAATCGATGATTCCGCTTCATGAAAAAAGATCTTCCATCAATGTTTTAGATCAAGAAATTATGCTAGACCCTAATCTTACACTCAATGAGAACGCTCAAAAATTCTACCACGAATATCAAAAATCTAAACGCGCAGTCATACACCAAACTGAACAACTACAGTTAACCAAAGATTTAATCGAGACCTTTGAAACATTTGAAATCTATTTTAACATTTCAAACCCCGATCAAATAAGTGAACTTGAAGAAGAATTAAAGCCTTATGGATATCTTAGTAAGAATAAAAAGGTACCTAAAAAAAAGAAACATGATATTTTCAAATTAAGTAAAATTATGGATAATGATGCCACTTATTTTATTGGAAAAAATAGCAAGCAAAATGATTATTTAATCCATCAAATTGCGAATCGCGAAGATTACTGGTTTCATGTCAAAAATGCACCGGGTGGACACATCATTGTTCAAACTGAAACTCTCACTGAAAAAGTTTTGAGAAAAGCTGCAAAATTAGCTGCATTATATTCTAATTTTCGTTATTCATCATCCATCCCCATTGATTATACCCAAATTAAATATTTAAGAAAAATACCAGGAAAACCAGGATTTAATGTGACCTATAAGTCATATCAAACAATTTATATTGATATTGAAGAAGCATTTAGTAAAGAATACCATAATCTATAGATAAGAATGCAAATCTTTTGAATATATTCTATAAATAAGGTAAGATAGAAGTATAAATAAGGAGGTATTAATTATGAAATACGAATTACCAAAATTATCTTTCGCATACGATGCACTTGAACCATTTATTGATGCAAGAACAATGGAAATCCATTACACAAAGCATCATAATGCTTATGTTACAAATTTGAACGCTGCTTTAGAAAAGCATCCTGATTTAAATCATTCTTTAGAAGATATGTTAAAGGATTTATCCTTAGTTCCTTCTGATATTAGAGGAGCTGTACAAAACAACGGTGGTGGACATTTTAACCACACATTCTTCTGGTCATTATTAAAGATTAATAACGGCGCTAAACCTGAAGGTGAACTTTTAGACAGAATCAACAAAGACTTTGGGTCATTTGATCAATTTAAAGAAGCTTTTGGAAATGCTGCTAAAACACGTTTTGGTAGTGGTTGGGCATGGCTAATCGTGACTAACAATAAAGTCTTAAAAGTTGTATCCACACCAAACCAAGATACACCACTTGCTGAAGGTACACCAATCTTAGGACTCGATGTTTGGGAACATGCTTATTACCTAAACTATCAAAATCGTCGCCCAGATTATGTCAGTGCATTCTTTAATGTCATTAACTGGAATAAGGTAAGTGAACTCTACAAAGCTGTAAAATAGACTAAAAATGAAGGGTGCTCTGCATGAGCACCCTTTTTTTGTTTAAATAGGTTGTGTTTCGATAATCGCGTAATCGCCATCATCTCTACGGTAGACCACATTGGTTCTACCTGTTTCTTTATCTTGATACACATAGAAGTCATGACCAGATAATTCCATTGCTGCAATCGCTTCTTCAGAACTCATCGGTTTTAAATCAACTTTTTTATTTTTTACTAACTGAGCTGCTAAAATATCTTTTTCTAATGACTCAGCATCAAATTCAGTACTATAGGCTTGTTTAATGCCTTCTTTTTCTAAGTTATTCTTTAGTTTATCTTTATGTCTTCTAATTTGAGCAATCAGCTTATCATTTGCTTTATCAATGGCTGAATACATATCTTGATCAGATACTTCAGCGCGTAATACCGTACCCTTAGCAGGAATGGTCACTTCAATCTTATGGTGATCCTTATACACTTTACAAACGACTCTCACCTCAGTCACGACATCTGGGCCAAAGAATGAAACAACTTTGTTCAGTCTTTTTTCTGCATAACTCTTGATTGCGTCCGTTGGGACAAATCCATTTTTACCTACAATTTCGATTTTCATAGCTCTTCTCCTTTTTATCCCATATTTTCATAGAGAGTGACAACCATGAGGTTGCTTAACTCTAGAGAATCCAGTAGTTCATAAACTCTTAAATCCATGCATTCAAAGTAGAGAAAGATTAAATTTTCTTTATTTATTAAAAAGCTTTTAATATAAGGTGCTAAAAATGATTGATAACAATTAGCTTTATACTTATATTTTACCATAGACATGACTGTGTGTGTCATCAAATACCCTTGAATTGGATAAACTTTGGTTTTACTATAAAGTGGATATTTGGTGTAACACCGTTCACAGATGTGATGAATACTTGGATTAAACAAGTGCCATAAATCTCTTTTAATCACGATTTTTTCATGACATATCTCACAATACATAACAAGCCCTCCTAATTGATATTAGTGGGCTTGTAAGTGGTTTACTTTTTATAAACTTCAACAATCTTGTCAATGAGTTGATGTGGAACTTCTTCGTATCTTAAGAATTCACGTGTAAATGATCCACTACCTTGAGTCATTGCTTTTAAGTCAATCGCATATTTAACAATTTCTGATTCTGGAACTTCAGCTATAACGACTTGAAAGCCTTCAGATTGTTCCATACCTAAAACGCGACCTCTACGTTTATTCATATCGCCCATGACATCACCAACGAATTGGTCTTTCACAGTGACTTGAACTTTAACGATTGGTTCTAAAATTGTGGGTTGTGCTGTTTTAGTCGCTTCTTTAAAAGCAAGGGCAGCAGCAAGTTTAAACGAAATTTCATTTGAATCAACAGGGTGATATGAACCATCATAAAGGGTTGCTTTAATGTTAATCACAGGGAAACCTGCTAAAGGACCGTTTTCTAATGTTTCTAATAAACCTTTTTCAACAGCTGGGAAGTAGTTTCTAGGAACTGCTCCACCAAAGACATCTTCAGCAAATTCAAAGTCTTTATCAGAAGGTTCAAATTTAATCCATACGTGACCAAATTGACCAGCACCACCGGATTGTTTCTTATGTTTACCTTCGGCTTGAACTGTCTTTTTAATAGTTTCACGATACACGATTTTTTGATCTTCGATATCGACATCGACTTTAAACATCGTCTTCATCCGTTCTAAAACATAACCTAGATGAGTCATACCTTGACCACCAAGGAGTAATTGTGCTGTTTCTTTATTACGTTTAACTTCAAACGTAGGATCTTCTAAGTTAAGACGGTTTAATGCCATTGAAATCTTATCTTCGTCGTTCTTATTTTTTGGATGAACCGCAATATAAATAACCGACGTTGGATTTTTAACAGATTCATAAATAATTTGTGATTTTGGATCTGTTAATGTATCCCCAGTTTCAATACCATCAATTTTAGCAACAGCTGCCATGTCTCCCGCATGGAAGATATCACATGAAATTTGGCTTTTGCCACGAACGCCAAAGACGTTTGTTAATTTCTTGTTTTCACCTTTATTGGCAATCACGACTTCTTGACCAGTCTTTAATGTACCTGAATTCACTTTTAAGATATTGATTGCACCTAAAAATGGGTCAACCGTTGTTTTGAATACATAAGCAGAAAATGGTTCATCATCACTGGTGTGACGTGTAACTTCTTGACCAGTTTTTGCATCTTTTGCAGTGAGTGGACTTAATTCATTTGGTGCAGGTAAATAATCAAAAAGCATGTTTAGAAGTGTACGTACACCGATAGTCTTTGTTGCACTACCCACGATCACTGGTGTTAATTCACCATTGATAATACCTGTACGAAGTGCTTCTTTAACTTTAGCTTCTGGAATTTCTTCACCTGATAAATATAGATCTAAGAGTTCTTCTGATGTTTCAGCAACGCTCTCTAAAATCATATTGTGTAATTCTTCAACTTTAGGTTTCTTTTCTTCCCAAATTTCTGCATCGTGGCTGTCTTGACCATCAAAAATACGGGCTTTCATTTCAATGACATTGACGAAACCTTCAAAGTTTTCTTCATGACCAATTGGCCAGCAGAATGGTACTGCTTTTTTACCTAATTTTTCACGAATGTCTTCTAATACTTGTTCAAACTTAACATTTTCTTTGTCCATTTTATTGACGTACAAAATCGCTGGAATATGACGTTTACGAATTTCACTCCATACGCGTTCAGTACCCACTTCAACGCCTTTAACAGCATCAATTAAAATGACAGCGCCTTTGACAACTTCTAGCGCTTGGTTTAAATCACCAACAAACTCATCACTACCAGGAACATCAATAAAATTAAACTTGTGGTCATTCCATTCAACTGGAAGTAAGCTTAATGATAGACTTGTTAGCTTGTTTTGTTCTTCAACGAGGTAGTCAGATACCGTGTTCTTTTTTTCGACTTCCCCTTTTTTTTCAATGGCTTTACTCACGTATAGCATTGATTCTGAAATACTGGTTTTGCCTGAACCTTGGTGCCCTAAAATAGCGATGTTGCGGATCTCTTTGGTGTTGTACTCTTTCATCCTTAACCTCCTGTAATCGTTTACATTATCTATATTGATATTATAGCATAATTTCTTGCACGTGGGAAACTATGAATGAAAATTATGTAAAAATATAGATAATAAAAATCATGATATAATATGAACGGTGAAAACATGAATAAACTCCCCATTAAAATGATTGAATGGTATCAAAAAAATTTATCAGGTCATAAACAACACCGTTGTAGACATACACCGACATGTTCAGTTTATGCAAAGGAATGCTATGTACGCTTTAACTTTTTTAAAGCATCTTTTTTAACAGCGAAGCGCATTCTTACTTGTAATCCATTATTTAAACCCAAATATGATCCAGTTCCTGAAAAAAAATTAAAGAAAAATAAAAAGTCAGATTGACAACAATCTGACTTAATTTATTTAGTAAGCTCTAGCAAACCAAACTGTTTGGGTTGCTTTTTTATTTGTTACAGGGCAACTATCTGTGATGATTTTTTGTTCAAATGGGATCACACGTGCGGTTGCTCCAGTATCTGCTTTAATTTGTAATTCAGCGTCCTCTCCTGAAATACTCATCGCCACATATCCACCCTTTTTAATATAGGCTTTAAATTCTTCATAAGTTTTCGCTTCGTATGTATTTCGTGTCACATGATCTAGTGCTTTTTCATACATGGTATCATGCATATCTTTTAAAATACTTGGAAGTTTATCAGTCACTTCATCTAAATTTAATGTTATTTTCTCACGGTTATGGCGAGTCACTAAAGTCACTTGATTGTGTTCTAAATCTCTGGGTCCTAATTCAATACGAACTGGAACACCTTTCATTTCATATTCGCTAAATTTCCATCCTGGAGATTTATTTGAATCATCTAAAGTAACTCTTAAACCCATCTTCTTAATCGCTTGATAAAGCGAATTTGATGCTTCTTTAACAATTTCTTTTTGTCCTTGAATCGGAATGATGACGACTTGAATAGGTGCAACATATGGAGGTAATACTAATCCTTCATCATCACCATGAACCATGATGACTGCACCAATTAATCTTGTTGATACACCCCATGAGGTTTGATAAGCAAATTGTTGTTGGTTATTTTCATCTTGGAATTTAATATCAAATGCTTTCGCGAAATCTTGACCAAAATAGTGTGTCGTTCCAGACTGTAAAGCTTGACCATCATGCATCAATGCTTCAATCGAATATGTATCCACTGCACCAGCAAATTTTTCTTTTTCTGTCTTTTTACCAGTCACAAAAGGAATTGCTAATAAATCTTTTCCTAAGAGACGATAAATTTCTAAAATATCTAAAGTTTCTTTTCTTGCTTCAGCTTCTGATGCATGAACGGTATGACCTTCTTGCCATAAAAACTCTTTTCCACGTAAGAAAGGTCTTGTTGTTTTTTCCCATCTGACTACTGAACACCATTGATTATATAGTTTAGGTAGATCACGATAAGAATTGACTATTTTTTGGTAATGCGTACAAAAAAGCGTCTCAGAAGTTGGACGAATGATTAATCTTTCAGCAAGTTCTTCTACACCTGTGGTTGTAATCATCGCAGTTTCAGGAGCAAATCCTTCAACATGATCTTTTTCCTTTTGGAAAAGCGATTCAGGAATCACTAAAGGCATATAAACATTTTGATGGTTGGTTTCTTTTAATTGATGATCTAAATGGTTTTGGATATTTTCCCATATCGCATAACCATAAGGACGATAAATAATAAAACCTTTCACATCACTATAATCCATTAGTTCTGCTTTTAAACAGAGATCAGTGTACCACTGTGCAAAATCATGATCTCTTGAGGTAATACTTTCTACCATTTTTTTATTTGTACTCATACATAAACTCCTTACTTTCTAATCGCTTTCACGATGCCCATAATTATTAATACAATAAAAATCCAACCCACAAAAGTAATGCGCGATATAAATTTATATTCGACAATATTTGTAACAATCCCTATGACAATAAAAAGCATCCAAAATGGGATTTTCTTGTTACCTTCTGTACTACTTTTAGGTCGAGTAAACCCATGAAACATTGGATCTCTTTCTTTACGTTTCTTCTTTGGTGTTGGATAATACTTTTCATCTTGTTCATCA
>JBAYCS010000020.1:0-8349 GCA_041668625.1 Acholeplasmataceae bacterium
TGGCCTTTATTCTCAGGATTTTTAATGAATTTTTTAAGTTGAGCATCACCCACAACTTCAAAATAGTATCCAAATAGCCATAATGCTACACCAAGTCCATAAATGATCCAACCTAGGGTTGAATTTATGGCTAAAGTGAACATGCTCGATAACTGAATGGGAATAGAAATAAGAAATAATAAAAGCATTTGTGACATGAAAACACGTAAGAATGCATTTAATACTTGATGATCTCCCCATTTCTTACGCATATCGACATAGCGATAATCTTCTTTAGCATTCCAATTTCGTTTGGTTAGATGATAGAAAAGTCTTAATCCCCATAAGGATACAAAGAGTGTGATGGTATATGTGATGATGTTGTAATTTTGGTTGTAAATTAAAGAGACAAAAGCTACAACTACAAAACCTAACCCCCATGCAACATCGGCTAATCCATTATTCTTTTTCTTTTGTGCAATCAAAAAGAATGTCACAAAGAATATAATTAGTGCAATTAAAACAACAACGAAACTCATATAATTCATGATTTATCTCCTTCAATGTAAGAAATAGCAATCGTTCCTAAACCAGCATTCATCGCAACAATCGTTGAGATGTCCATGACATAGTCAGGTGCTCTACCAATAAGCTTTGTATATTTATTTACGTATTCATAGACACGTTTACCACCATTGGCATGGACAATCGCGTATTTTTCAATACCTGATCTGTCAAAAGCTTCTTTCACACGATTATAAATTTTTTTATCCGATGATTTTAAGGATAAACCTTTATCCGAGATAATACCTTTACCATTTTCGTCAATCGAAATAACCGGTTTTAAGTTTGTTATTTTACCGATAACACCTGTTACTTTTGATACACGTCCATTTTTAACCATATATTTAAGCGTTCTAACACTCACAAATATCTTCGAATGCTTAATATAGTAATCCATTTTTTTAACGATTTCGTCAATCGGTAGGCCTTGTTGAATCAACTCTTGAGCTTTCATCACTAAGAGACCTTCGGCTCCTGAGTTTTGTTTGGAGTTAATGACTCTAATTTTTTTATTTGAAAATTTATTTGCCGCATCAACAAATGCACGATAAGTTCCACTCATTTCTTCTGAAACAGTAATAACAATAATTTCATCATAGTATGTTGTCAAAAATGAGAAGAAGTTTTCTAATGTTTTTTGATTCGGTTGTGATGATGTAGGATAAACAGATAATTCATCCATCATTTGATAAAAACGATCACTTTGAATGGTCAATTTATCATAATAAATCGAATCTTCCATATGAAGATTCAAAGGAAATTGATGGATTTGATGTTCATCAACAAATGATACAGGTAAATCGGCAATCGAATCTGTGACAAGAGCAATCTTGTATTTTGGATGATTTGCAGCTTCAAATTGACGTCTCATGTCATCAACTTTTTGTTCGGAAATTGTTCCAAGTTTACTAAGTTTTTCAAACACTTGATCTGGATGATCAGAATGAATGTGAATTCTAACAGTCTTATCACTACCCGCAACGACTAATGAATCACCATCTTTAGCAAGTGATTGTCTAATGTTGTTTAAGTCAAAATTAGATCCACGCAAAAGTGCTTCAGTACAATAACGGAATTGCGAATCCTCTAAATGTTCAACATGAATATGTTCAATACTTTCATGTTCAGTCATATCAATTTCTTCACCCTTAAGTGCTTTAATAAAGCCTTCAATAAAGTGAACAAAACCTTTTGCACCAGCATCAACAACCTTGTTTTCTTTTAAAACAGCAAGTAATTCTGGTGTTCTTGCAAGTTCGATTTTAACCGCTTCATAAGCATTTGATAGAATATCTAAAAAGTCATTTCCCTTTTCTTTAAAAGAATCTACTGCATGAGCGAATGCTCGCATCACAGTAATCATGGTTCCTTCAACTGGTTTTGCTATGGACTGATAAGCATAATTAAATGCACGTTTTAACATATCAGTAAATGTTTCTTTATTGACTTCATTTTGTACTTCAAGGGAGAAACCATAAATATATTGCGCAAAAATGATACCTGAATTTCCTCTTGCACCTACAATCGCTGCATCAGCTATTGATTGTAAAGTTTCTTCACTTGTTTTTCCAAGTTTAGAACGTTCAATAATCGATTGCATCATCGAAGCTAAGTTAGAACCCGTATCTCCATCTGGTACAGGAAAAACATTGATGGCGTTTAAACCATTTTTTTCTTGTATGACGTTTTTTGCTCCTAAAATAAAGGATTTATAGATAAGTTCATTGTTTAGATAGTCAGTCATAAGACACTCCTAGAATATTGTATGGTATAACGTATAAGTTAAACTTGATACAGAAGCTCCTAAAAATGAGCCCCATATTAAATCAATAATTGTAATTTGAATTGGCCATCCTTCAAGAGTTGCTAAGTTTGTTAAATCGTAAGTTGCATACGTCATAAAACCAAATAAAGCCCCATAAAGCATTGCTTTCCAAAGGGTTGCAGACGTAATTGAAGGCTGAATTGCAAAGAAGACTAATCCTCCAATAAATAATAAGTAAAAGATAATTGCGGCTGTCCAGTTCGTGTTTGTCTTTAGTAATGTTCCGATTTGATTTTGGTAAAGATTTTTTGCGATAAGACCAAGCCAAATTAGGTCAATCACTAAAAATAAAATAAATGCGATACCATAGAGTTTAAAAAATTGAGCCATAATAAACCTCCTTATGATGCTTTAATTATACCACGACTTATTTTAAGGAAAAAATGCTTTAATTTGCGAAATATTTAAACAAACACTATGAAGTATTTTCACATATTTATGCTTGATGCCTATGTTATAATTAACCTAGAAATGATGGAGGGATAATATGATTCTAGTTAGACATCACAATGAAGGACATTTGAAACCTTACTTTTATTTTGCACTTGAGGAATATATTTTGACACACCTTTTGAAAGATGATGAAACCTATTTTTTCACATGGGAAATTCATGGTGTTGTTATTGGTAAAAATCAACTTTTGGAAAATGAAGTTAATTTGCAATTTTTAAGAGAAAACAATATTGATGTTTATAGACGTCCTACAGGTGGTGGTTGTGTGTATGCAGATCATCGAAATACGATGTTTTCAATTGTTACAAAACGTAAAAATACTCAGTTTAGTTTTAAAACATATTTATCAAAAATTATTGAGTCAATGAAGTTACTTGATGTTGAATTAACATTCAGTGGAAGAAATGATCTTTTATTTGAAGGTAAGAAGATTTCAGGGAATGCTTTTTTACAAAATAAACATGGTATGCTCATGCATGGTACTTTTCTTTATGACTGTGATTTAGAGACAATGGTTCGTGCGATCACACCAAGTGATGAAAAACTTGTGACTAAGGGAATAGATAGTGTTAGATCAAGAGTGACTAATCTTAAGCCATATTTAAATGGTCTAACACAGGAGCAACTCATTAAACACTTTGAAAATACACTCACCTTCAAGACATATCATTTAAGTGATGAAGAAGTGACATTAATAAAAGAAATGGCTAAAAAGTATGAAGATCCAGCTTGGATCTATAAAAAACAACCTCCACATACTAAGACATTGAAAAAGCGATTGAGTGGAGGACTATTTGAAATCAATTTGGATTTATCTGATGGCCATATTCGTTCATTATCACTTCGTGGTGACTTCTTTGATACAAAAACACTTGACGGATTTGAAAAACAATTTAAAGATCTACCTTATGAATTAGATTCAATTAGAAGTGTCATCGAACATGACCCGATCGAAAATTATATTTTAGATTCAAATTCTCATGAATTTATCGAATTATTAAAAGAAGGTATGTTAACCTATTAATATTCATGATTTTTATAGATAAAAACGTTAATTTTTGGTAAAATAGACATGTATAAGAAAGGTGGAATTTACATGCAAAAAACGAATTCTAAAGATGTTATTAATCGTTTTAAGAGAGTTGAGCAGTATTTTAAGAAAGTCTCTGGAGGAACTGCAGAAGACATTCATAAAATTATCCATGAAGATTATGATCGTGCGATAAAAAGAGCTGAACTCATGGCATCGATTGATCGTAAAAGTTATGATCAACCTTATGTCTTATTAATTCCACACCAACTTGAAAAAGGGCGAAAAGTTTCTTATCGTCTTGATTTGCTTGCAAATGGTGCTCAAACCTTACTTTATGACCAAACACTAATTTCTGTCATCTTTTTTGGTCATGAAACATTCTATTATTATCAATCACATATCGACCACCAAACTGGAGAGATTTCACTTGACTTATCAGGTGAATTTGGCTATTTTGATGTCATCCATGTTGTCACACGTTTAGGATATGATAATCCACAAAAACCTAAGTATGAAACTCTCGACTTAGAAATCGGATTATCTGATGGTGCTGTTGTACCGATTCATTTGCGCAGCTACCGTCTACAAAGCGATTTTAAGCCAGCGATTTTCATCTCAGAAGATGAATTGAAAATCATCGATAGACTTAAGAAAAAGGTTCGGGAAAGTCGCCAAGGATAATCACGTATTTAGGCGATTTTTAGTAACCTAAATCATTGACAATATCACAAGAATTATGTATAATACTTTCGTTGAGGTGATATAATGAAAATTTCAATTCATGAGTTAAAAGATGTAACCTCAATTGAATTTGATGTTGATTATTCAAAACAAATCGAAACCATCATTGATTTCATATCGATTAAACCTGCACATATTAAAGGCACCATCAGAATGATTGAACATGAAGTTGTATGTGATGTGCATATCGATGTTGAAACAGTTCTTGCATGTTCAAAGACACTTAAACCTGTGAAATATCCGATGAACTTTGATGCTGAAATCATCTTTGGTGATTCAGAAGAAGCGGATTTTCCACTCAGTGAAACTCTTGATCTTGCTGAAATTATTTTTGGATATATCATATCAGAAAAACCATTTACCATCTATCATCCAGATGCTAGTGAAACTTCATTCGAAAAAGAAAAAAGTCCACATCCTGCATTTGCTGATTTAGATAAGCTGTTGAAAAAATAGGAGGTGAACAGATGGCTGTTCCATTTCGTCGCACGGGTAAAACTGCGAAGAGAAAGAGACGTACTCATTTCAAATTAACTGCGCCTGCTCTCGTTGTTTGTCCACAAACCGGTGAGTTTACATTACCACACCGCGTGACACCAAACAGTGGCTATTACAAAGGACAACAAGTATTAGCTAAGAAAGAATCCAAAAAGGATTAAGGAAGAGTGCCTCAGGCACTTTTTTCTTTTGATAAAGCCATTATCATGCATTATCCTTCGTTGACAAAAGAAAGCATTTAAAGTATAGTTAAAATAGATAGGTGGTATTTGATGAAACACGAAACGGTTTTACTTCATGAAGCAATTTCATCACTAAATTTGAAACCAGAAGGACTTTATGTTGATGGTACATTAGGTGGTGCCGGTCATTCAAAACTCATATTAAGTGAGCTTAAAAAGGGCTTTCTTTATGCGTTTGATCAAGATCAGTTTGCTATTGATTATGCGAAAAACGTGTTAAAAGATTTTTCAAATTATGAAATCATTAAAAGCAATTTTAGATATATGAAACAAGAATTAAATCAAAGAAATGTATCTTGTGTGGATGGTATCCTTCTAGATTTAGGACTTTCATCATTTCAAATTGATGATGAAAAGAGAGGGTTTACTTACTTGAAAGATACAACGCTTGATATGCGAATGGATCAAAATCAGGATTTAACAGCACAAATTATTTTAAACACTTATGATATCGATCAACTCGCCAAGATTTTCTATTTATATGGTGAAGAAAAAAACAGTTATAAAATCGCTCGTGAGATTATATTGAAAAGACCCCTTGAAACTACGATGGATCTTGTTAAAATCACGGATAAAATTAATCGTAATGAAAAAGGACATAGTGCAAAACGTGTTTTTCAAGCGTTAAGAATTGCTGTGAATGATGAACTAGGTGCTTTAGAACAAGTTTTAAAAGATGGACTTGAGTTATTAAGACCAGGTGGAAGAATGGTTGTCATTTCATTTCATTCACTTGAAGATCGGATTGTTAAACACTACTTTAAAGAAAAATCAACGGTTTCAATTCCTAAAAACTTACCTATTCAACACATACCTTTAGCAGACTATGAACTTATGACATCTAAACCTTTGTATCCATCTAGTCAAGAGTATGAACAAAACTCACGAAGTAAATCCGCTAAAATGCGTGTTATCCAAAGGAGAAGCCTATGAGAATCGCTTTAATTGCTCATGACAAGAAAAAAGATGAGCTCATTCAGTTTGTAAAAGACAATATTGATGCTTTCAAGCATTATGATCTATACGCAACTGGAACGACAGGTAGCCGTATCATGCATGAGACAGGTTTAAATATTAAGTTAAAGAAATCGGGGCCACTTGGTGGTGATCAAGAGATTGGCTCAATGATCGCAAATGGTTTACTTGATATGATTATCTTTTTTAGAGATCCATTAACCGCACAGCCTCATGAACCGGATGTATCTGCTCTTTTAAGATTAAGTGATGTTTATACGATACCACTTGCAACTAATAGAGCATCTGCAGAACTATTTATTAACAAACTTTTGGAACATAAAAAAAGCATGGTGTAATTGCACCATGCTTTATTCTTTATTTACGTTTCTTATTAGCTGAAATTATGATTCGAATATATTCTAAGTCTAAATCTTTAAACGCTTTATGGTGACTTAAATATTCGAAGATATCTGGACTATTTACTTCAGTTATTTCATTCGTATCTTTATTCATGATGTGGATATGACTATCTGCACTATGCATGGGGTTTCCCATCGCAAGATCATAATACTTTGTATCATTAATATAGATTTCAACTACAATTTTTTGTTCCATAAAGAACTCAAGATTATTGTAAATGGTTGAGACATTATAAAAACCACGAGCTGCAAGTTCACGTTGGATTTCTTTAAACGTTAAATGCTGATTTTCTAAGATTTCAATCATTGCCTTACGACTTTTTGTCAAACGCATATTCTCTTTACGTATTTTTTGATAATAACGTTCTTTTGCATCCATTTTCTTCACTCCCTAGTGACAATCTTACTTACAGGTTAATTATAACAGTATTTAGAAATGATTTAAAGAAATATGCTTTCATCCTTAAAAACATGAATATTTCGTCTACTTCAGGGAATTGATAGGAGAATCAAAGAAAATATTATATAATAATATTGGTGATTTCCATGATACTCGTCTATGGTGGGTCATTTAATCCACCAACCATTGCGCATCAAGCTATCTTAGATAAACTCATAAACCTCTATCCAGAGGCTAAGATTATCGTTGTTCCGGTCGGTGATGACTATCGGAAGAAGGATTTAGCCCCTTTTTTTCACCGTGTTGAGATGTTAAAGTTGATGATCAGTCATTATCATCAAGTGATTATTTCAACTCTTGAGGGCTTTCATCCATTTAAGGGAACGATTGAGACCCTAAATCGTTTAGGCAAAACCTATGAAGATTTATATGTCGTAATGGGACAAGATCAACTTCTACATATCGATCAATGGATTAGAGCAAAAGAACTTATAAAAACATATCCTTTTATCATCATGGAAAGAAATGGTTATCTAGATGAATCATTATTAGATGAAAAATTAAAAGATTTTAATTATAAATTTACATTCATTGATTTTGAGATGGATGTTTCAGCATCCATGTTCCGAGTTAATCCACAAGAACAAAAAGAGTTAATTCCAATAAACGTAAATGATTATATTTTAAAGCATCAACTATACAAGGAGTAGATTATGTTTAAACAAGGCATCTTAAAAGTTGCAGCAGCAACCCCTAAAATTACGGTTGGCGATATTGAAGCCAATCAAAAAGAGATCTTAAACATCTTAAACACAACGAAAGCATCTGCCATTGTATTTCCGGAACTGACGATTACGGGTTATTCAGCAAGTGATCTATTTTACCAAGAATCATTTATTACTCAAGCTAAACATGCCCTTCAAAATATCATGGAAGAAACAACTTACAAAGGCATTTATATCATTGGGGCTCCTCTTGAATTATTTGGAATTCTTTATAATTGCGCAATTATTTTCCAAGGGAAAAAGATATTAGGTGCTGTACCTAAGCATTATTTGCCGAATTATCATGAGTTTTATGAAAAAAGATGGTTTCATACAGGATTTAAAACAGAAATAAAATCGATCCAACTTTTTGGACAAAATGTTCCTTTTGGTTATCTTATTTTTGAAGATGAGCAACAAGGCATTCGTTTTGGTGTTGAAATTTGTCAGGATTTATGGGCAGCTTACACACCA
>JBAYCS010000021.1:0-8317 GCA_041668625.1 Acholeplasmataceae bacterium
CGAAGAATGCAATTACGCACGAGGTGCAACCATATGTCAATATGCCAAAGACCACCGATAGAAATCCAAAGTTAGAAGCTTTGCCTTCTTTCCTTTTAAGTTCAACCATCGCAGTTGAAAAATTCATCAGAATTGCACTTAAAAGTGACATCATAACATTTAATATCACATTGATAATGACAAGATATAAACCATATGTTTCAATCATGACAGGATAAGTCATATTAAGTCTGTCAACAACAAAGTAGATGACAAGAAAGGTTATAAAGAAAAGTAATCCTTGGATGATCAGTTTTTTGGTTTTCATGAGTCTTAGAGATTCTTTAAACAAAGTAACACCTCAGTTGTTTAGTTTTTTGATTAATTTTAGTATATCATAAGTCTTTCCATCTTTCATACTCGATGCAATCCCAATTGTCTTTTTACATCGTAGATGTGAAAAATCAATTATTATGCTAAAATAAATCATGAGGTATAACATATGACACTAACACGTAGAGCATTACGCATTGAACTCATGAATCTACTCTATCAGTACGACTTATATAAAAGTGAAAATCTAGCTTTTATTCCGAACTTTGAACATGAAGAAGTTGAAGGTTTTTATTTTCAAATTGTGGATGAATTAAAGGTGATCGATGACATCATCGAAAAAAATCTTTTTGATTATTCTTTGTCAAGACTTGCTTATGTTGATCGTGCCATAATTAGACTTGCTGTCTATGAAATGATCAAAACAGATTTAGCAAAAGAAGTGATTATTGATGAAGCAGTAAGTTTAACAAAAATTTATTCGAATTTAGATGATGAGAAACAACACAAATTTACGAATCGAGTTTTAGATAATATCGCTAGTTCACTTAAAGGGTGATCAATTTGGATCAATATTTAACTGTCTCAGCTTTAACTAAATATATTAAGGCGAAACTTGAAGGTGATAAACACCTTTTTTCCATTTTATTAAAGGGTGAAATCTCAAATTTTAAAAAACATTCGCGTGGACATTTCTATTTCACGTTAAAAGATGAGAATGCACAAATTTCAGCGATTATGTTTTCTAGTTACACAACTTCAGTTAACTTTAGTCCAAAAGAAGGCGACCATGTTTTAGTCAAAGGAAAGATTTCGCTCTATGAACCTTCTGGAAGTTACTCTATCCAGATCACAGAGATGACACTTGATGGGATTGGCGAGCTCTACTTAAAGTATGAAGCTTTAAAAAAAGAACTAGAAGCTAAAGGTTATTTTGATCAAGCGCGTAAACGAGCAATTCCTAAATATCCTAAAGTCATTGGTGTCATCACATCCCCGACTGGTGCGGTCATTGAAGATATTCGAAATACGGTATCTAGACGTTATTTACTCGCAACGATTGAATTATATCCAGCTTTAGTTCAAGGCGTGGATAGTTCAATGTCTATTAAGAAGCAAATTGAACGAGCAAACAGGTTAAATCACGCGGATGTCCTCATTGTAGGACGTGGTGGAGGTTCAATTGAAGATCTATGGGGATTTAATGAAATGCCTGCAATTGAGGCCATCTATCAATCGAAAATACCTGTGATTACCGCGATTGGACATGAGACTGATTTTACAATCTCAGACTTTGTCTCAGATTTAAGAGCGCCTACACCAACCGCCGCTGCAGAGCTTGCTACACCCAATCAAAAAGATATCATGGAGTGGATCTTAGAACAACAAACACAAATGACATACCGGGTTAAATCCGTTTTAGATCGTGGGAAAACATCACTTGTTCATTTGGATGAACGACTAGATCTCTTATCACCAAGAAACAAGTTTAACGATTTACAAAAACGAATGAATGATTTGCATAAAAATTTATCACGTAATTTCTTAAGCATCATTGATTTTCATAGTTACCGGTTAAAGCTTAAGACTGACCGGTTAAAGAGCCCACAAGATAAAATCAAAGAACTCTATGAAACTCAAGTGAGATTAAAACTAAAACTGCAGGATCTATTCCAATATACTTTAGATAAGAAAACACATCAATATCAAATGCTGACATCTTCGATGCAAAACTTAAATCCACTAACATTAATGGATCGAGGATATGCAGTCGTGATGAAAGACGAAAAGATTATTAGTTCAATATCTGATGTAGAAATTAATGATCAAGTAGATATCAGATTAAAAGATGGAACATTAAATGCCAAGATTACTGGAAAGAAGGCTTAAACATGGAAAAGAAAACGTTTGAAGAATTACTAAAAGAATTAGAACAAGTAGTGAAAGACTTAGAAAACAAAGAAATAGCTTTAGATGAAGCAGTTAAAAAATATCAACGAGGATTAGAATTATCTAAGCTTTGTTATCAAATGCTTGAAAGTGCTGAAAAACTTGTTGTAAAGGACATGGGTGTGGATGAATCTATTTGACATCAAGGATCCGTCATTTCTAAAAGATCTTTCAATTAAAGAACTTCAAAACCTCGCGAATGAGATTCGTGCTTTTTTGATTGAAGAAATCCCAAAAACAGGTGGACACCTTTCTTCTAATCTCGGAACAGTTGAACTTATTATTGCACTTCATTATGTGTTCGAAAGTCCAAAAGACGCTTTTATTTTTGATGTAGGACATCAAGCATATACTCATAAAATATTAACTGGAAGAGCCAAAGATTTTAAAACACTCAGACAAACAGACGGTTTATCTGGCTATATTAGCTATAAAGAGTCCATTCATGACCAATGGGAAAGTGGGCATGCAGGGACTTCACTGTCTGCTTTGCATGGCTTTTTATATAGCAAATACCTAAAAAAAGAAGATGGTCGCGGGATTGCTATTATTGGGGATGCATCAATCACCAATGGCATGGCATTTGAAGCATTAAATGTTTTAGGATCAGATAACAAGGTCAAAGGTATTATCGTGCTAAATGATAATGAGATGGGCATTTCAAAAAGTGTTGGTGCAATCTCAAAACTGTTAACACGAGTTCGGTTTAACCGCGCATTTGTTAAAATCAAGCGTTTCTGGCAAATGATTCTCCCTAAAATATTTTTAGAATTTTTAGCACGCATTAAACGTGGGTTAAAGAGCTTTTTCCAACGACAAAATATCTTTGAAGATTTAGGTTATTTATATATTGGTCCGATTGATGGACATGATTTAAAGGGTCTCATTTATAATTTTGAACGTATTAAGCGCGCAAGAAAATCAGTTGTGATGCATATCTTAACTGATAAGGGTAAAGGACATGAACTTGCCGAACAAGATAAAATTGGCACTTTTCACGGCGTATCTAAGCAGACAACTAAGAAAAAAGAAGGTATCTCTTGGAGTGAAGGAATTGCCCAGATTATCTATGATTTGCAAAAAAAAGAAAAAACGTTTGTTATTATGCCAGCGATGGCTGTAGGGACAAGTTTTGTTGAATTCTCAAAAACATTTAGTGATCGATATATTGATGTTGGGATTGCAGAAGAACATGCAACATCGATGGCAGCGATGATGGCGCATCAAGGGATTAAAGTCTTTTTACCCCTTTATGCTACTTTCTCACAAAGAGCTTTTGATCAAATCCTAAATGATATTGCACGTTCAGATCATCATGTGGTTTTTGGGATTGATCGTGCAGGAGTAGTTGGTGAGGATGGTTCAACACATCAAGGGATATTTGATGTCTCCATGTTTTCATTAATGCCCCATGTTGTGGTTGCAATGCCTTATGATTTAAAAGAAGCGAAAGCATTATTTGAGTATGCATTTTTGAAGCAAACACATCCCATGGCAATTCGTTATCCAAGAGGGACAACGCTTGCCTTAAATGGTGATTTAATCGAAGATATTACTAAACCTTCATGGACAAAATTAAAAGAGGGTAAAGATTTAGCGATCATCTCTTATGGCCAATCTTTAGATCGATTGTTGGCAGTAGATGAAAAGTTAGCGCTAGATGCAACCGTGATTAACGCACGTTTTATTAAACCAATTGATGAAGAGATGTTAAAAGAGATATTAGAGACGCATCATAAGATTTTTGTTTATGAAGAAATCGCGAATGTTGCAGGATTATATCCTACTATCTTAGCATTCGCTCAAAAACATCAATATCATAATGAGTTTATGGAAATGAGCATGACCAATCAGATTATTCATCATGGAAATTATAAAGAAATTCTCAAAAAAATAAATATGGATGATGATGCGATCGAAAAGAAATTGAAGGCATTCATCTTATGAGACTCGACCATTATTTAGTTGAACAAAATCTCGTAAAATCACGTAGTCAAGCGACGGATATCATTAAGCGTGGTTTAGTGATGGTCAGTGGCATCACTCAAACAAAACCAGGATTTGATTTAAAAAATGATGATTTTATCGAAATCATCGAAAATTCACGTTTCGTAAGTCGTGCAGGCGAAAAATTATTCAAAGCTCTCCTTGATTTAAGGGTAGATATGCATGATAAAATTGTCATTGATATTG
This sequence comes from Acholeplasmataceae bacterium, assembly GCA_041668625.1. Classification (GTDB taxonomy): domain Bacteria; phylum Bacillota_I; class Bacilli_A; order Acholeplasmatales; family Acholeplasmataceae; genus UBA6181. Next base: position 4,456 of record JBAYCS010000021.1, read on the forward strand.
GATCTTCAACGGGAGGGTTTACGGATTGTGCACTCCAAGAAGGTGCAAAAGAAGTTTATAGCTATGATGTTGGAAGAGGACAAATGGATGAGAATTTAAAAAAAGATCCACGAATCCATCTTTTTGAAGAAACTAATATCTTAGACGTTGATATTCCAAAAGCAGATCTCATTTTGATTGATGTATCTTTCACCTCAATTAAACCAATCTTTAGGCATATTAAAGGCTTTAATAAAGAAATTATTGCACTGATTAAGCCACAATATGAAGCAGGACCGATTCATTTTAAAAAAGGTGTCTTAAAAGATGAAAAAATGCATCAAAAGATTTTATTTGATGTGTTATCTGAAGTTGTTGAACTTGGATTTCACCCTGTGAAACTTTTAAGATCAGAATTAAAAGGTAAACAAGGCAATCAAGAATATTTACTCTATATAAAACCAAGTAAACCACTAAGTGATATCAAACGTTTTTTGGAGAATAGCTTATGTTAAGAGCACTACGTGTACAAAACTTTGCTTTAATCGATGATCTTGATATGACATTTGAAACTGGACTTAGTGCATTAACTGGTGAAACCGGTGCAGGTAAGTCTATTATTTTAGAGTCATTAAACCTACTTTTCGGTAAAAGATCTGATGCTCAAATGATTCGCCATGGATCTTCAAAAGCGATGGTTTTTGGCGTGTTTGAGTTAAACCAAGACCAAATGGAAAGACTTCAATTACCTAAAACTATTGAAGTTGAACGTGAAATTGATGGCAATGGCCGTCACTCAATGAAATTAAATCAAGAAAGTGTGACATTATCAAGATTAAGAGATGTGATGACTTCAATCGGATCGATTCATAGTCAGAATGAAACCATGACATTATTTGATAAATCATATTACATTGATTTCATCGATCAAATGAATCAATCGGAAACAGATAAATTAAGAAATGAATATCTTTTTTCGAGAGAGAACTATATAAGTTTAGATAAAAAAGACAAAAACCTACGAGCTAAAAAGGCTGAAAGTCTTGAAAAAGCTGAGTTCTATGAGTTTCAAATTCAAGAATTGAAAAATCTTCGACTCGTTCGAGGAGAAAAGAAAGACATCTTAGAAAAAATTGAAAAGATGAAACATCATGACCGAATACTTCAAAGCCTTAGAGAAGCAAATCAAGTGTTCACAGAAGATGTGATGTCGATTGATCTCATTTATCAAGCCTCAAAAATGTTAGATAAAATTAGTCATCTTGATGCATCCTATCAGTCTTTGCAAGAAAGATTATCAAATGCATATTATGAACTTGATGATGTTAAGTCACTTTTATTTCAAGCACTTGAAGATCTTGATTTTGATGAGGAGTCGTTTAATCAACTCCAAGATAGAAGTTACGAACTTGATAAGATTGAAACAAAATATCATAAATCAGAAGATGAACTTATCGATTATTTAATTGAAATCGAAGAAGCTTATCGCATGATCACAGATTATGACAATCTTTTAGAAGAAAGTCAGAAATCTGTTCAAAAAGCATTTGAAGTTGCTCTCCAAAGTGGGATAAAACTTTCTAGTTTAAGAAAAAAGCTTGCGAAAGAATTTGAAAAAGAAATCTTAAATCAACTAAAGGATTTGGATCTAGATAAAGCTAGTTTTGAAGTGTTATTTGAAAATCAAGCAGTTACTCCGAGTATTTTAACCGAACAAGGCATTGATGCTATTGAATTCATGATTTCACTTAATGAAGGTGAACCGATTAAACCCTTGGCTAAAGTTGCCAGTGGTGGTGAACGAGCTCGTTTTATGTTTTCACTAAAAGCACTCGATGCATTAAGAAATGAGTTATCCATGTTGATTCTAGATGAAATAGATATTGGTATTTCTGGTAAGACAGCAGCAAAAGTCGCTAAGAAAATGAAAGAATTATCTAAGGTGATGCAACTGATTGTGATTACCCATCTACCTCAAGTAGCGGCACGTGCTGATCATCACTATGAGATTATAAAAATAAAAGAGGATGACCGAATGGTCACCCGTATTTCTCACTTAGATTTAAATAAGCGCATCGAAGCGATTGCGCTAATGTTATCTGATGAAAAATTATCTACTTATGCGATAGAACAAGCGAAAATGCTTCTAGATAAATAAAAAAAGCTTTCGCTTTTCTTATTATGCATTACCTGCAAGTAGTGCAACGATGAGAGTGAGTGCAACAAGTCCAACCATGCCGAATACAATGATCCAGACAACAGCTTTACCCCACCATGTTTGGGTAGGATCTACATAGTGCTTTTTCTCTAACTCTTTTGTGTTTTTCTTAGCTTTTTCTGCCATGATTTCACCCCGACTTTTATATCAAAGTTATTATACTATAGAAACATAAAATAAGGAAGTATTTTAATGAAAAACGAGGTTAAAATCATTTTTCATATCGATTTAAACGCCTTTTTCGCGAGCTGTGCGGTGATAAAAGACCCATACCTTAAAGATAAGGCTTTTGTTGTTGGTGGAAGTGCGACTTTTAAAAGAGGGGTTGTATCAACTGCATCTTACGAAGCTAGAAAACATGGGATTCATTCTGCGATGAATATTAATGATGCACTTCGGATATATCCTAAATTGATTATTGTACCTACCCAGTTTTCTTTGTATCACAAATATTCAAATCTATTTTTTCAATTCCTAAAAAGGTATTCAAATATTGTCTTAGCTGGATCAATTGATGAAGCTTATGTGGATATGACAGAAAGTTCAAAAAACAAACATCCACTTGATTTAGCGAAAGAAATCCAAGAAGGATTATTAAAAGAACATCAACTTCCTTGTTCGATTGGTATTGCGCCAACGTTATTTTTAGCGAAAATGGCTTCGGATATGAAAAAGCCATTAGGTATAACTGTGATTCGTAAAAAAGATATCGTAGATAAACTTTTTCCTTTACCAATCAAAGAAATGTTTGGGATTGGGAAGAAAACCTATCCAAAATTAGAGAACTTAGGGATTCATACGATTGGTGATTTCACTAAAAAAGAGTTTAAGTCAAACATTCTTACCATCATGAGTGAACAAAGTTATGAAGCTTATTTAGATCACATCATGGGGCGTAGTAGTGATATCATCGATCCTAAAAAATATCAAATTCCACAGTCAGTTTCCAATGAAACAACTCTAAATTATCCGATGGATCAATATGATGCTATCTTAGAGATTTTAAAAGATTTACTTGAGCAAACCCATGAAAGACTTATAAAAGAAGAATTGGTCGCAAAAACGATTGGTATTAAGCTTAGAACATCAGACTTTGAAACCTTTAGTAGGGGAGTCACATTTGGTGAATACACAGATGATTATAGGCTATTTTTAGAAAAAATGGAAAATCTTTTTGAAACGAACTTTCAAGGACAAACGATTAGGCTCGTCGGTATTTATCTAAATCAAGTGATTCAAAAGAAAGACTTAAAAATCGATTTTAATCTATTTAATTATCAGGAGTTTACCAAAAGGGAAGAAGCTCTATACCATAAGAAAAAGTGACATTACAAAATGTCACTTAACTCTGTTTTATTCGCATGATCCCATGTTTTGGGATCATTTTTATTAAATTGTTTTAAATAAGTAATGACTTCTTCAGTGACAATGGTTGGCGTTGATGCCCCTGAAGTCACAGAGACTGAATCAATGTCTTTTAACCAGTTAGTATCGATATCTTCAACACCTCGAATGAGATGTGAATTAATGCCTTTTGATTTTTTACCAACACTGGCTAGTTTATTTGAGTTTGAACTCATAGGATCCCCTACAACGGGCATCAAATCGACTTGATCTTGATCCATTACGGCCTGTTGTCTTACCTTTGTAGCATCACAGATGTCA
>JBAYCS010000022.1:0-8164 GCA_041668625.1 Acholeplasmataceae bacterium
GACACTTTAGAAATCCACGCAGTTATCCCTTACAGTTTTGAATCACTTGATGATCTTCATGAAGTTGCACTCACTGTCATTAGTCAATCTTATGAAAAACATTTTGATCAAATAGGAACATCTACATACACCATGACTATTTACTTCTACAAATCAATTGACAACTATGATCGTGCAAATGCGAGTTATGGAACCATGGTCTTTGATATCAATAAAGATGTTGAAAATCCTGGATTAACACTAAAGACAAATTCACTAAAAAATTAAATAAAAAGGATGCCTTAGGCACCCGATCAAAGGAATTCAATTATTGGATTCCTTTTTTTATGCAAAATACTTCTTTCCATAAAACAACATCACGAGCATCGCAATAATCCCCATCGAAAACTGGAAGAGTACTGCACCAAAAGCTGGTTCAAATATCCCAACACCAAAGCCAATCACCGCTGGAACTCCCATAAGTAAAACTAAAAACTTCAAGGATTCAACATAAGTCATGAACTTTGAATAACCAAAGCGGAAGAGTTGGAGAATTAAAGCAAGTAAAACAAGATATAAGATATAAGTACCTAATGTTGTTATCGTATTCACAAGTAGGGAATAAAAAACAATATATGGTCCAAAACTCTGTTCGACTTGTTCGCCAAAAGATTGATATGCTTCTACTTTATCTTGTCCAGATTTTAGATTAATTTCTCTAAATGAGACAACCTCAGAAAAGCCTTGATAGTTCATCCCTGTCATTTGATTGTCATTTTCATTCACATAAACAATTCTATCCTCATAAAACAAGAGTGTTTTACTGGTAATCGTATGGTCGATGAGTTGCGCGTTGAAAATATAAGTAATCCCACCGTGACTATAGATGTATTCATCACTTGAGTCACATGTAAAACTTCCACCAATAATCACACAATCATTAGGAAGTTCCCAAGATGGTGTTTCAACTAAAAAACTTTCTTCAATAAAATCAAGTCGCCATCCTTGGTCACGAACAATTCGGTAGTTCGAAGGAAAAATCGCAATCATCGATAAAATAAAGAAATAGAATGCTATTTTCCAACCTTTTTCATTAACATGATCAAATAAAGTTTTAAACCCAAAAGAATATTTAAAATATCGTATTAAAAACATTAGCTATAGTCCTCGATTTGACCTTCTTCGATTTCAATAATGACGGTTCCGTAAGGTTGAATAGATAGATTGCCATATATCACGGTACCATCTGCTTCAATCGTTTGGATGTCAGTCGTTAGATTATGAACAATCAGTAAAGTTTGTGTATAATCCTCATACGCGTAGTGACGAATATAACCTTGAATTAAGCTTGTATTATCTTTATATGAAACAAATGAATTACCATACATTAACGCAGGGTTTTCTTTTCTTATTTCAATCATCGTTTGATAGGTATTAAACAATGAATTTTCATCATTTTTTTGTTCAAGAAGTGTTGGTGTATCTAAATTCATCTCATCAGGAAACCAAGAAGTCATCTGCTCAACTTCTCCCCATAAAAATGGTGTTCGTCTAAACTCATCATAAGCAATGCCATATCCAGGAACAATTTGTCCATCTTGACTATTGTCTCGATATCCTTTCATTCCTAATTCTTCCCCATAATAAATAAAGGGACTACCTGGCAATGTTAAAAGAATGGTTGCTGCTAACTTTTGTCTTTCTGTGTCATTCATGAAACCTGGCATCGATGCAAGTCTATCTAAATCATGGTTTGTCAAAAATGGGCTATCGACAAAATCTTCTTTAATTTCTCTATAACTATTATAAGCCTTAAGTAGATTAGACACTAACAAATATCTAGATTCTAGTTTGCCAACTTTACTCCAAATTTGTTCTGCACCAAAGAAATTAAATGCTGAATCTGAACCAATGTAATAATCTGATACCATTTGATAATAATAGTCAAATACTTCTGAAACAATGAAACTATTAGGATACGTTTCTTTAATATGGTTGTTTAACTCAAGTAATAAAAATGAGTTATCTAAAATGACATTTGTTCCTTCGATTAAATGCTTTGCAGCATCAATTCTAAAACCATGAACACCTTTTTCAAGATAGAAATCCATAATCGATTTTACTTCATCAATAACGTCTTGATTCCTAAAATTCAAATCTTTCATTCCACCAACAAAAGATTCATAAGCATTCCCATTATTCCAAATATAGTAATCTCTATATGGGGAACTCGTGGAACTATTTGCAGATATGAACCAAGGATGCTTGTCAGAAGTATGATTGATGACCAAATCAATAATCACTTTAATGTTGTGATTATTTAATGTTTCAATCATTTCTTCAAAATCAGCCATCGTGCCATACTCAGGATTGATCGCTAAATAATCCATCACATCATATCCGTGATATGAAGGTGAAGGATGAATGGGTAATAACCAAACGGCTGTAACACCCAAATCAGTTAAATAACTAACATTCTCAGTTACACCTTTTAAATCACCAATACCATCAGAATTACTATCAGCAAATGATCTCACAAAAATTTGATAATAGATATCATTTTTAGGGTTTGCTAATCTTAGTTCTTCCGCTGTTGGATTTTGATCAATTGGATCGATTGGATCAATAGGATCATTCTTATTACAAGCAAATAATCCCAAAATGAGGGTAATTATAAGTAAGATTTGAAAGATTTTTTTCATCTATAATCCTCTTTTCCGCATGGATTCAGTTTTATTCATGAACTCTAATTTGCCTTGAGGTTTTTCTAAATCAATGACTTTCGTCTTAAAGATATAGTCATGGATGGTTCTTGATGTTTTTTCGTTCATCACAAAAAACGCAATCACCAAATAAAGTCCAAAAGTCATAAAACTAGCAGCTAACTTGAAAACATCGCGAAGAATAATTCGCCATAATTGGAGATCGCCTCCATTAATATCAACCGTCTTAATTTTTTGTACACGTTTGCCAAATGTTTGACCCCGAGAGAAAAAATGGGGAAGTATATAAAACACAAAGGCTGCTGTCATAGAAATCACATAAGGTAAAATTCGAATTTGTGTCCCAGTAAAGAGTGATAAAATAACAAAAATAATGACACCTGATGTGTCAATCGCAAACGCTCTAACTCGTTTTTCAAAGGATGGTACCACTTAAAAAACACCTCACTTTAACTAAAAATATTATAGCACAATAAAGATCAATCACTAAAAAATAAAGACCATAAGTCTTAAGGCGTATGTGTACCTAAAACAATAATGACACAGTCTTCTTTTGATTGATTATTTGACAAATCAGACACAAGGTATGTAATAGCATAAATACCGGCTTTCGTTAAATCAACTTCAGAAGTGTCAACTTCAATTAAATATGTTATATCACCATCCATATTATCTTTAGCCGTAATGCCAGCTAGATAATTAGGTTCAGGTTTACCAATAATATAGGTTAAGTCTTTTACACCAAGAATAGTTGGTGGAACTACATCTTGAATTTCTTTTTGACAAGAAACTAATAATACGATAAAGATTCCCAAAGTGATAAAAAACCATTTTTTCATCAAACCAACTCCTTTTCGCTTACTATTGTATCATGAACTAAAAGTTATCGTATGTTATAATAACATTTAGTAGGTGAGGTGTAATGATGAAAGATTTAACATGGTTAAAAAATGATTTGATTGCCCATAGAGGGCTTCATCAAAAAGATTTTAGTATTGTTGAAAATTCCATAACAGCTTTTAAGGAAGCTCTTAAATACAAATATGCTATTGAATTTGATATTAATGTCTTAAAAGATGGTACTGTTGTGGTTTTTCATGACAAAGATTTCAATCGACTTTGTCAAAAAGATTTAAGAATATCTGATGTATCTTATGATGATATCAAAGGTTTTCAACTGAAAAATACAAAAGATTATATTCCAACCCTTAAAGAAGTTCTCGATCTAGTCAACGGTAATGTTAATCTTTTAATCGAACTAAAACCCCATGGAAATAGCAAGCTGTTATGTGAAAATTTTGTAGAGGTCATGAAAAATTATCAAGGAACCTATGCAGTATTTTCGTTTCATCCAGGCATTGTTAAATGGTTTAAGAAACATCACCCAGATATTATTAGAGGGCAAATCACAGAATATTTCAAGTCTGATGAAAAGATGAAACCTTATATGAAATATCTCATGAAAACTTTATTTTTCAATCATTTTACTAAACCTGATTTTATTAGCTACGGCATGTATGATCTACCCAATAAATGGGCTGATAAAGCAAAGAAAAAAGGCATAACTGTCATTAGCTATGCCGCAAAAACTCAAGAAGATCTAGATTTTGTAAAATCTCGTTACGATAATGTCGTCTTTGAATACTTTATTCCAAAACAAAAATGCGATTCCTAATGGAGTCGCATTTAAATTATTTTAATCCATATCAACATCGAAGTTTTCTAAGATGTCTTTCTTTTCAATTTTAGCATCACCGTGTTTCGTGAAAAACATTGTGATGAATGCAATTGCTACGAAGAATGTTGCATAAGGGAACAACACTTTTTGATGGATTGTATCCATTAAAATACCAGATAAAATTGGTGTTAAAATTTGAGCTGCCATCGAGAATGTGTAGTAATACCCAGTATATTTACCAACATTTGACCCCTTAGCAAGTTCGACAACCATTGGATAAGAGTTAACATTGATTGTAGCCCAACCAATACCTGTTAAACCAAAGACAATATACATCACCCATCCTGTATCCTTTGATAAGAAGAAAACTGATCCAAAGCATAGTGTTAATAGAATTATACCCGCTAAAATCATTTTCTTACGTCCAAATTTGGTTGATAAAATTCCGATAGGAATGAAGGTTGCGATTGCAGTTACGTTAGCAACTAACAACGGTACAGTGAACGATGAAAGTTGCAATATTTTAGGAGCGTAATCAGATACTTTCGTCATGACGGCATTATATCCCATAAACCATAAGAACACTGAGCCTAAAATTAAGAATAATGAAATCTTTTTATCTCTTGGAAGTTCTGCCATATCGTGAACTTCGGATTCATCTTCAACTAAATTATACTTAACATCAAGCTCTTCTCTTTCTTTAACTAATTTAGGCTCTTTTACTTTCCATAAGAAGAACGCTAAAATGAGAAGCATGATGATTCCAACGGTAATAAATGCCATTTGATAGCTTACATATGACTTACCACCTAACCCATAAAGTGTCATCATAATTAGTGCAGTTACACCAGCTGCAGAACCCATAAGATTAATAATCGCGTTTGCTTTACTTCTTAGAGGTTTTGGTGTGACATCAGGCATTAAAGAAACCGCAGGTGATCTAAAGGTTGACATTGCAACAAGGGCAATAAATAAAATCACAATAAATACGATAAAGTTCGTCGGACTTTGAATAGTTTCTTCCCATGCTAAATCACTTAAATAAGTATGATAATAACCATCAAGATAAGAAACATCGATGACTGATAACTCGGTCTTACCTTCAAGTAAATCTTGCATCGGTTCTAATGTGTTATCTTGCCATGCATCAAAACGGTCTTGAGTAATATCACCTGAAATTCGTTTAGCACCACGTTCAATCGTCATTTCAGCCATCATAAGATTCCAGAAAAGTGGCGTTTGTTTGATATCATCTTCTGTATCGACAATGATTTCGTATTTATCAATAATGTTTGTTTCATTTATTTTGTTGGTTTGAACATTATCAGAAAATGATAACGCAATAAATGCAAACGCAGCAACGATGGTTCCAACAATCACATAGGGAGTACGTCTTCCTAATTTATGATTAGTCTTATCGGAAAGCGCTCCAAAAAGCGGTAACATGAATAATGCTAATACATTATCTAGTGCCATAACAACACCAGACCAAGTTTGATTTAATCCAAACTTATCAATCAAAATTTTTGTAATAATTGAATCATAAGTTTGCCAAAAAATGGTAATGATAAAAAATGCGAGACCCACATAAAACACTTTTTTGTAGTCGAGTTTCATAATGTCACCTATTCATCTTTCTTTATTATCTTAATAGTTATTATAGCATAAAAATGATACCTTGTATCCATGACAAAAAGCGATGTCTCAAATGAAACATCGCCTTGTTTTTTTAAATGGATTCAGATCCTCGCGCTAAGGCTTTTTGATTAACTGGCAATAAGTCAACTTTCTTTTCTCCTAAAAAATACTTAAGTGATTCCATAATGACTTCTTCTTTGAAAATATCAACCTTTTTCAAATAAGCCCCTAACATTACCATGTTAGCAACCTGTGGTACATCAAGCTCAGCAGCAATATCGTTCATCAATATGCCATAAGTATGATAGTCCTTAGATTCAATATTTCCTTTGATTAGGCTCTTATTGTAAAATAAGTTCCCACCAGGTTTCACTTTATCACCAAATTTAGCAAGTGATGGTTCATTAAACACTAATAAATCATCTGATTTGCTAAAAACTGGTGAGTAAATAGGTTTATCGCTGACGACGATTGAACAGTTAGCTGTACCACCGCGTGTTTCAGGTCCATAAGTTGGTACCCATAAGCTATATAAACCTTGTTTATTCGCTGCATGTGCCATGAGTTGTCCGGTTAACATGACACCTTGACCACCAAATCCTGCAATACGAATTGTTCTAATCATTTTTTTCAATATCCTTATACACACCAAGTGGGTAAACAGGAATCATATGTTCTTTTGCCCAATCGAGTGCTTCTCTTGGTTTCATTCCCCAGTTTACCGGACATGTGGAAACGACTTCAATTAATGTAAATCCTTTTTTCTCAATTTGATAAGTAAAAGCTTTTTTAATCGCTTTTTTCGCTTTACGAATATTACCAATGTCAGTTAATGCAACTCTTTCAACATATGCTGCACGATCAATGGTTGCAAATATTTCTGATATATGCATTGGATTTCCGTGTTGTAATGATGTACGACCTTCTTGAGCAGTCGTTGCCTTTTGACCAATTAAAGTCGTTGGAGCCATTTGACCACCAGTCATACCGTAAGTTGCATTATTCGCTAAAATTACCGTAATATTTTCACCACGATTGGCTGCATGAATTGTTTCTGCAATCCCAATAGACGCTAAGTCACCATCACCTTGATAAGTAAAGACAACATTATCTGGTAAGACTCTTTTAACACCTGTAGCAAGTGCACATGCACGACCATGAGGTGCTTGTTGAAAATCACAATTAAAATATTCATAACTAAAGACTGAACATCCAACAGATGCAATCCCAACGGTATGATCTAATACATTGAGTTCTTCTAATACTTCAGCGACTAATTTATGCAAAATCCCATGTGTACATCCTGGGCAATAGTGGGTATTGACATCAGTTAAGCCTTTTGATCTCTCATACTTAATCATTCTTCCACCACCCATTTTTCATAATTTAAGATTGCATCAACGATTTCTTCTGGTTCAGGTACAATTCCACCAGGACGGCCAAAGAATGCGATTTTATGGCGACCTTTATTAGAAATCATCACATCATCAAGCATTTGACCCATACTCATTTCAGTAACTAAAATACCTTTGACATCTTTGGGTATTAAATCAAAAGCTTTCTTTGGATATGGCCATAAAGAAATCGGACGAATCATACCAACGTTAATACCTTTTTCTTTTAATGTTTCAATCGCTGAGCGTGAAATACGTGCCATCGTACCATAAGCGACAATGACATAATCCGCTTTCTCCATATTAATAAGTTCAACTTGTGTTTCATGCTTAATGATTTCATTATATTTATCACGAAGATGATAGTTATGTTGTTCTAAATAATAGGGATCTAAACCTAATGAATTAATCACATTTCTACCTTCATGATTTCTTGTCCCAGTGGTTGCATAGGTTTTAGGTTCTAAATGACGTTTTTTCACTGGTTTATCCATATCAACGGACTCCATCATTTGACCAATGAGTCCATCGACTAAAATCATGACAGGATTTCTATATTGATCTGCAATATCAAAACCTTGCTTAATTAAATCAACGGTTTCTTGAATGGATTCTGGTGCTAAAACAACCACACGATAATCCCCATTTCCACCACCACGAGTGGCTTGGAAATAATCGGCTTGTGAAGGCGAAATACCGCCTAAGCCAGGACCCGCTCTCATGACAGATACAATCAGTGCTGGTAATTCTGC
>JBAYCS010000023.1:0-7516 GCA_041668625.1 Acholeplasmataceae bacterium
ATCGAAAAAGAAGATCCTCAAATGGAGATTATGTTACCTTTTTATAATAAAATTGAAATTCTTGCAGGTGACGCAATAAAGAACAAGTATAAAGGCGATGTCATCTATAATCTTGATACCTATAAACAAAAAAAGTTTTCATTTGAAAAAGATGGCTTTCAATTTTATTGTTTCTTAGATGGTTATCAAGAAGATAAAGAGCGTATTCGGATTTTCGAAGTTAAAGCAACCACTTCTAAAAAATTTATTGAAATGAAGTTTACCGAAGATAAAGTCAAAACTCCCGTTTTTGATTATTCACCAGATGGCATTTTGATGCTTCAAGAAGACTTAGGAAATCATTTTGGAGCTAAATATCAAGAAAAAATCCAAAGACTTAAAACAAAGTTATCAGATGTTGGTCGTTATGTTTATGACATTAGTTATTAACGGTATGTTATTGATAAATCACTTAAAATTGATAAACCTGTTGATTATTTTTTAGTGGTCTTAAACTCTAGTTATGTACACGAGGGAAAAGTAGATAAAACGGGTGAACCTATCTATTCTGATGATATCGTTCAATTCATCAACTTAACATCACTAACCAAAGAAATGATGCCCATCTTAGAATCTGATATGCAAACCGTTTTAAAGTATATTGATCATATGAATGCGAGTCCATGTGATTTAGGAAAACATTGCCAAAGAAAAGATACGAGAGAATGCAAATTTTTCCCAATTTGTTATAGCCATTTTCCTTCTAAAAATTCGATATACTCGTATCTAGGGTATAGCCATGGATTTAAGGACTTAAATGGAACCAAACATGAACTCTATAATCTCATTAATGAGGGTTATGTAAGTGCAACTGATATTCCTCATGAATGGCTTAACCGAGAAAATAACCAAGTTCAACGTCAAGTGATTGATACAAAAGATCCATATCTTCACAAAGAGAAAGTAATGAAGGGAATTGAAGCTTTAAAATACCCAATATATCATCTGGATTTTGAATCTTTTCCCTGTCCTCTACCGAGGTTTAAAGGGGAAAAACCCTACAGTCAATCTTTATTCCAATATTCAATTCACATAGAACATGAACCTGGGGTCTGTGATAAAGATAAAGATAATTATTCCTTCATTTCAACAGTACATCAAGACGAACGAGAATTGCTCATTAAAAATATGCTTGATGTGATTAAAGACGATGGGGGTTCAATTCTCGTTTATAATCAAAGTTTTGAAAAAACAAGATTAAAAGAAATGGCTGAAGTTTTTCCTCAATTTAGCAAGAGATTACTCGAGATGAATGAACGTGTATTCGATTTGATGCATCTCTTGCGTGGCAATAAAAAACTATATGAAGCTTTAGGTTTTGATACCGCTGAAGCTGCAATGTTTAATTATTATCACGAAGATTTAAATGGATCATATTCGATTAAAAAAGTTCTACCTATCTTTTCCGAACTAACTTATAAAGACATGGAAATTGGCAATGGAACAGATGCTCTTGTCACATATGCAAAGTTTCCTCATATGGAAAAAGATGAGTTTGAAGTGATGTATCAACATCTCTTGGAATATTGTAAACAAGATACATGGGCGATGGTAAAAATCTTAGAGGAATTACGAAAAGTCATATAAATAATTCCACCTTAAAAGGGTGGATTATTTTTTTAAATAAAATATTTTATCCTTACTTAGTATCACAGCAAGTATCATTGTTATTTTCACTCGTTTTATATTATAATATAACAAAGAGGTTACTTATGCTAAAAATTTATAATACACTTACTCAGCAAAAAGAAATATTTAAACCCATCCATAAAAACCTAGTGAACATGTATGTCTGTGGACCTACGGTATATGGAGACATCCATTTAGGTAATGCTCGTCCCATTATCTTTTTTGATGTTGTTAAAAGATATTTTACACATTTAGGATATGAAGTAAATTATGTATCAAATATAACAGATGTTGACGATAAAATTATTGATAAAGCTAAAGAACTTAAAGTTAGTGAATCCGAATTAACAGAGACATACACGAAAAATTATTTAGACATGTCAGTTAAGGTTGGATCAAAACTACCCAACCATATGCCTAAGGCAACTGATTATGTATCACAAATGATTACATACATCGATGAACTCATTCAAAATGGTGACGCTTATCAGAAAGACTCTGGTGTCTATTTTCGTGTTCGCAATGTCAATGATTATGGCATTTTATCAAAACAAAATATTGATGAATTAAATGAAGGCGTTAGAATTACCTTAGACCAAGATAAAGAAGATCCAAGGGATTTTAGTGTATGGAAAAATACGACTGATGGCTTATCTTTTGATAGCCCATGGGGCAAAGGTAGACCAGGGTGGCATACCGAATGTGCAGTGATGAATCACTCGATTTTTAAAGGTGAAATTGACATTCATGGTGGCGGTACTGATCTAAAATTTCCACATCATGAAAATGAAATGGCACAAACAGTCGCTCATGATCATCATCATTTAGCAAGATTTTGGATGCATGTTGGTAGACTTGATATTAATCAAGAGAAGATGAGTAAATCACTAGGGAATATAACGTTGGTTAAAGACCTCATTTTATCCGTGAATCCACTTGCATTTAGATTACTTATGGTGAGTCATCATTACCGTCAACCGATTAACTATTCAGATGAACTGATGCAGCAATTTGTTAGAGAATATGATAAAATAGAACGGAACCTTAAAAAAGTCTTTTTAAGCATGAAATTAAATGGGTTGTCACAAGGGAAACCGTTAATTGATAAATTAAATCAATTTCACGGATTCATGGAAGATGATTTTAGTACACCAAATGTGATGACTATTATTCAAGATTTAATGAAGCAACTCAATAAAGAAACAGATGAAAAAGTCAAAGTTGATATATATGAAACCATGTCAGTAATTCTTCGTATTTTAGGAGTCATGCCTGATTTTCATATGTCAGATGGTTTAATTGATACATATCGAAAATGGGAAGAAGCAAGACTTCAAAAAGACTATCAAAAAGCTGATGAACTAAGAGGCGTATTGCTTAACGAGGGATGGATTTAATGAATGGTCTAACACTAGCTTATATAGGAGATAGTTATTACGAACTTAAAATAAGACTTTATTTAACCAATGAAGTGAAATTAACTAAAGTTGATGATCTTCATAAAAAAGCAATTAAATTTACATCTTCTGTCGCTCAACGTAAAATCATAGAATACCTCATGAACGAGAACATGTTATGTGAGGATGAAATCGATGATTATAAAAGAGGGCGTAACATGAGTGGTCCAGGAAGAAGAAATGTGGACGCTCAAACTTATCATATGGCAACTGGATTTGAAAGTATGATTGGTGGTTTATACTTAAGACATTTAGAACGCTGTGATGAAGTTATTCGTCATGCGATTAAATTTATAGAGAAAGGAGATTTCCATGGAGAAAGCAGTGAAAAAAACAATGACAAATTCTGATCATAATGAATTAAAAGAACTTATGCAAGATGATACATCCAATGGAATTCCTAAAACTAAACGTAAAAAAGGTCCAAAGACTATTATCAAAGAAGAACTCGTCGAAATGAATGGCGATCCTTTAGGATTGCACGTTTCATTAACTGAAGAACCTAAGTCGTCACTCGATGTAAAAGATACTGTTCGTACAAAAGAAGATATCGTTGTTGAACGCTATAATCCTGAAGTTAATAAAGGATTGACTACTGAAGAAGTTGAACTACGTCATATGGCAGGACTTGCTAACAAGACAGAAACGGGTAGTACAAAAAGTCTTTCAACGATTGTCACATCAAATATCGTTACATTTTTTAACTTTTTAAATTTTGGTATAGCCGCTTGGCTGATATCGGTTGGAGCATCATTTACTAATCTATTATTTATGGGTGTTATCACCGCAAATATCACCATAGGTATTATCCAAGAATACCGTGCGAAGAAGATGATTGATAAATTGTCACTCTTATCTGCGCCAACTGCGTTAGTCATTCGTGATGGTGAAGAATATGAAATCGCCATTTATGATGTCGTCATTGATGAAATTTTATTTCTAAATTCTGGAAAGCAAATTCCTGCAGATGCAGTGGTTCGTGAAGGCACAATTGAAGTTAATGAGTCATTATTAACTGGTGAATCGGATGCGATTATCAAACGTAAAGGCGATACTTTGTATTCGGGTTCTTATGTGGTTTCAGGAAGTTGTAATGCTCAAGTTACAGCTGTTGGGAAAGACATCTACATTCAAAAATTAACAAATCAAGCTAAAAAATATAAAAAGCCTCAGTCTGAATTATTAGGCTCCTTAAAGATTATTATTCGTATTGTAGGTGCATTAATTGTACCACTCGCAGCAACGCTATTCTATCTCATGTGGATTGGCACTAATTTTGATTCTGCCATGACCCTTACAGAACGTTTATTAAGCCCTGAATATGCAAACATTGTCGAAAAGACAACCGGGGCAATGATTGGAATGATTCCATCAGGATTATTCTTATTAACATCGATGGCACTTGCTGTTGGCGTTATTAGACTTTCACAAAACAACACACTTGTTCAAGAATTATACTGTATTGAGATGTTAGCACGCGTTGATACATTATGTCTTGATAAGACAGGAACAATTACTGATGGAACAATGACAGTTAAATCAGTAATTGAATATAAAAATGATACAGGGTTAAGTTTAAAAAATATTGTATCAGCGATGATCAATGCTCAAAATGATTCAAACTTAACATCGAATGCTTTAGCTGAAAGATTTGGAACTGGGAAACGAATTCGTCATAAAAACTTAATTCCATTTTCAAGTACCCGTAAATACAGTGCTGTCCAATTTGATAAGTATGGAACATTTGTTTTAGGGGCACCTGAGTTTGTGATTAAAGAAAACTTTGGTGAAATTGCTCATGAAGTCGATAAACAATCTGGTGACGGTTATCGCGTGATTGCATTAGGTATAACAGAAAGCGACATTATCGATAATCAAATTAAAGGCAAAGTGATTCCACTTGCGCTTATCATGATTGAAGACACGATTAGACCTGATGCGATTGAAACGATTGAATATTTCAAATCTCATAACGTGGATTTAAAAGTTATATCTGGCGATAATGCACAAACAGTTTCACGCATTTCACAACGAGCGGGTATTGATAACGCTGAAAAATATATTAGTCTCGAGGGCATGCATGATAAAGAAGTTGTTAGAGCAGCTTCTCGTTATACAGTATTCGGACGGGTATCACCACAGCAAAAGAAACTACTCATCGAATCTTTAAAAAATAACGGTAGAACAGTCGCAATGACTGGTGATGGAGTCAATGACATTCTAGCTTTAAAAGAAGCGGATACATCGATTGCGATGGCTTCTGGTAGTGAAGCTGCACGTAATGTGTCACATTTAGTTTTACTTGATTCAAATTTCTCTTCAATGCCTAAAGTTGTAAGTGAAGGCAGAAGAGTCATCAATAATATCCAACGTGTATCAACATTATTTTTAACGAAAACCATTTTCTCATTCTTATTAGCTGTTGTGGCTATCATAAGAAAGGGTGTTTACCCAATTAGTCCAAGTCAACTTGTTTTAATTGACTATCTCGTGATTGGTATTCCATCGTTCTTACTTGCTCTAGAGCCTAATAATAAACTTGTTAAGGGTAAATTCTTGTGGAATATTTTAAAAGCTGCCCTACCAGGTGCACTCATTGTATTAATTAATAGCATTATTATCTTTGCATTTGAAGATACACTAGAAATGTCACAAACTGTGACATCAACGTTGATTGTAATCTCAGCGACTGTCGTTTCATTAACCGTGTTGTTTAGAGTCTCAACACCATTTAATAAGATGCGTAGAACCCTATTCTTTTTCATGGTATCTGCATTTGTTATGGCAATTATTTTCATTCCGCATTTCTTTAGTTTTGCACCATTCTATATTCAAGACTTCTACACAGTTGAACCCTTGACACTTGCACAAATTCTATTACTTATTGTCTTAGCTCAAGCAACATTCCCACTGATGTATGTGTTATCGAATCTTTATGGATGGATTAAAGGTTTTATTAAACTCATCCTCAATAAACTCGCAGATATGCAATAATGATTCAATGAGGGCGAATAACGCCCTCTTTTTTACATCATTTTTTCAAAATTTACATCCATTATTCAAAATCATTTAGATAGGATGATGGAGGAGGGATAAATCATGATTATATATGGTAAAAATGTGATTAAGGAAGCAATTTTTTCAAATAGACCAATCTATAAGCTGTGGATTGATGAAAAATTTTCAGATCACCATTTTTTAACGTTTTTAAAGGATAAGCATCAAACCTATGAAAAAATATCGAAAGGGAAACTCAATGAACTTTCCGATAATGGACTTCATCAAGGAGTGATTGCAGATGTTAAACCTTATGAAACCTATGAATTACTTGATAAAATTGATCAGACTAAGATTCAAAGATTCATGATCTTAGATGGTATTGAAGACCCGCATAACTTAGGGGCGATTATGCGAACTGCAGAAGCGACTAACATCGATGGCATCATCATGAGTAAACGTGGTCAAGTTCAATTAAATCAAACGGTGGCTAAGGTTTCTGCTGGTGCAATTGAACACGTACCTGTCATTTTAGTATCGAACATCAACCAAGCGATTCAAACACTAAAAGATCATCAGATTTTGGTTGTAGGAACTGATGGGCAATCTGAGGTGTTTTATAATCAAATACCCAATGAAGGATCACTTGCGATTGTATTAGGCAATGAAGGTGAAGGAATTAGACCACTAGTTAAACGTAATTGTGATTTACTTGTTAAAATTCCAATGTTTGGGAAAATTAACTCCTTAAATGTGAGTGTTGCAGCTGCACTCATGATGTACCAAACACTTAAAAAATGAAATTGTTCGTCATGAATGATTATGAATTGATTTATCTCATCCATTCAGAACATGACGATCTTGCGATGGAATACATATATGGAAAATATAAACGTTTCATATGGAAACATGTCCATCTATTAAATATCTCTCAAAGAGAGCATGATGATTTTCATCAAGAAGGCTTATGCATGCTACAAAAAGCGGTTGAGACATTTAATCCAAGCAGAAACAAGACATTTACAAGGTATTTTGAACTCATTCTAAAACGGCATTTTTATCAATTAAAGAAAAAAATACCGGATTATGAATTATATGATGAGCCTAATTTTTGTCAAGGAGCTGTTTATATCGAAGAACCTATGGATTATCCTGTATTTGCATCTGATCTCGAACATACCGTATTTCACGCGTATTTTCTTGAAGAACGGTCAATTAAAGAGATTGCGAAAGAGCATGGGTTTAATCACAAACAAATTTACAACACAATTTTTCGAATCCGAGAAAAATATAAAATCATGTTATAATGAATTGGATAGTTGACTATGTCATTTAATAGTGTTAAAATAACACTTGCAAATGACCACAGAAGGTGGTTTTTTAATGCGCGAGAA
>JBAYCS010000024.1:0-7454 GCA_041668625.1 Acholeplasmataceae bacterium
AAAAAAATAGACCCAAATGGGCCTACTTAAAGTCATACATTATAGAAGGGATGAAAAGCCTTTAAAGAATTGTTGTAATAAAATATAGATTAGATTTGGCTTTTTTAAATCTTCAAAGGGCACTGATTTTTCAACAGTATTTAAGAAAAATGAAGTCATTTGATGAATTGCACTGGAGTTTTCTAAGTAAATCGAATTTTCAAAGTGAAGATAAAAACTTCGATAATCAAAATTCACGGTGCCAATCATCGCTTTTTCATTGTCTGTAACCATGAGTTTTGCATGAATGAATCCAGGTTTGTATTTATAGACCTTAATGCCATATTTTAATAAATCTGGGACATAAGATTCAGTGACCATATAGACAATTTTTTTATCTGGAATATAGGGAATAATAATTCTGACATCAACGCCTGAAATACTCGCAAGTTTTAAGGCATTTGATATTTCACTATCGATGATCAAATATGGGGTTGTGATATAAATGAATTTTGTTGCCCCATGAATCATTTGAAGATAAGTGAGTTTGGATGATGGATTGTTATCTAAAGGTGTATCTGTGAATGGAATCACAACTCCATCATCATCTTGTTTGAAATCAATTTTAAAATCATTGTAATCAATATCTTTTTTATGTGTAAATCGGTAGTTTTCTAAAAAACCTAAAGTAAGTGACCATACAGCACTCCCTTCAATGCGAAGTCCAATATCAAGCCAGTGGCCAAATGGACTTTTTAGATTAATATATTCGTCTGCGATATTAATTCCACCGGTATATCCTACTTTGCCATCAATGACACATATTTTTCTATGATCTCGATAATTCATTCCAAAGTTTAAATGGAGTTTCATTTTATTGAAGACTTTCACATCAATGCCAAATTCACGTAATTTTTTTGAAAAATTAAGTGGAAGTTCACTACTCCCAAAATCATCAAAAATGAGTTTCACTTTAACACCATTTGAAACTTTTTCTTTTAAGATTGAAAGAAGTTCATCCCACATAACACCTTTTTTGATAATGAAAAACTCTAAAAAGATAAAAGACTTAGCCTCTTTTAAATCTTCTTTCATCCGTTCAAACATGATTTCACCAGAACCTAAAAACTCTGTTTTCGTTTGGTCATAAGCGGGCCAGTTTAACGTATTTAAGTAATGTGCGGTTCTCGATTCAGAAATCATTTCATTTTGAACATATGAAATTCGATCTTGATCAATTTTTAGATGTGCGTCTAATGTTTTTTTAGAAATATTACGTTGTCTATAAAACAAATAGAACAAACCACCAAATAGTGGAAATAATAAAATAGGGATGATCCAACTAATCTTATAGTTAGGATCACCATCGGATGATACTAAATATAAGACGATCATAATTGAGATGGCATAAAAGACAGTATTAATATAGGGGAATTGACTAAAGTATTCAATTAAAACAAAAAACAACATAATCTGAAGTAAGAGTAATAGTAAGATGAATGCTGTTCTTGATAAGAATAATCTTAGAATCCGTTTCATAGGCTAGTCCTTTTTAAAAGTAAAGTGAGAAGATGTAGAACTTTTTTCACTGTAGATGAATCCATCTACATTGATTTGTTTAAGTTCATTGAGTGATTGTACATTTTGAATGGCCATTTGTTTTACAAAGAGTCCACGTAGTGTTTTTAAAGCCATAGCGTGAAGTTTTGTTTTCGATATGAAATCAATCGTGATTATAGGTATGTGATCAAAGACTTTTTCGTATTCTAATGAACATAAACTTACAAATATTTCTTTTGATGCATGTTTATCGATATAGGAAGAAAGTATTTTATTCCAATAGTGATAAAGATTCGTGATCACTTGATCTTGCATCTCAAGACGATAATATGATATACCATCTTCTGGACTAAGCATTCCATAAAGTCCAGAGATGATTCTTACATGTTTGTGAATATATTTTTTCTCAACTGTTTTTAATGATAAGTAGTCTAGTGATTTATAAACTTGGCCTTGATAAGCTTCAATTGCTTTATAGTGTGTCGTCCCTAACTTTTGATAATAATTGTAAACTGTATCTGAGAGTTTTGACGACAAATGCATCTTCGTTTTAATCTCATCACATGATAATTTCTTAAGCTTTTCTTGAAGCACGATACTTTCATCTAAAAACATTGGCTTTTGATGACTAACAGATGGAGTTTTAGAAAATGTTTTTGCAGGTGAAAGTAAGATGATCATACAGGTTTTCCTTTCAGGGTTTCTATAGTATAAGTATACCAAAAAGTTCATCTTAATGGTAAAATACTTGTGTATTACACGAGGAGGAAGAGATGAAAGAACGTAAACTCAATCTTTTAATGGATTTCTATGAACTCACCATGGCGAATGGATACTTCGCTGATCATAAACACAAGCAAATTGCCGTCTTTGACGTCTTTTTCCGATCTGTCCCTGATGATGGCGGTTATGCCATCTTTGCAGGTTTAGAACAAGTCGTTGAATATATTTTGAATCTTACATTTAGTGAAGAAGAACTTAAGTATTTAGAAAGCAAAAAAATATTTAGCCTTGGCTTCATCGATTACTTAAGACATTTTAAATTTAGTAGTGATGTCTACGCGATGAAAGAAGGCACACCCATATTTCCTCATGAACCCATTTTTGTCATTAAAGGGCCAATCATCGAGTGTCAGCTCATCGAAACGATGATCTTACTCACGATTAACCATCAAAGCTTGATTGCGACTAAAGCTGCACGTATTGTCTATGCGGCTAAAGGAAGATCTGTTTTAGAATTTGGAGCACGTCGTGCCCACGGGTATGATGCATCCATCTATGGGGCAAGAGCTGCTTATATTAGTGGTGTTGCGGGTTCTTCAAATACCTATGTGGATTATCAATTTCAAATTCCTGCATTAGGGACAATGGCTCATAGTTATGTCCAAAGTTTTGATACAGAATATGAAGCATTTGCATCCTATGCCAATACTTACCCTGATGCTTGTGTCTTATTAGTCGATACGTATAATACACTAAAAGAAGGTATTCCTAACGCGATAAAAGTCAATAACGATATCTTAAAACCGTTAGGCAAATCACTTAAAGGTATTAGACTAGATTCAGGAGATTTAACTTATTTAACCATTGAAGCTAGAAAGATGTTAGATGCAGCAGGACTTAAGGATACCAAGATTACCGTCTCAAATTCTCTAGATGAGTTCATTATCAAAGAACTCATCAACCAAGGAGCTCAAATTGATTCATTTGGTGTGGGGGAAAGACTTGTAACAGCTCGTTCGGAATCTGTATTTGGTGGCGTATTTAAGCTATCAGCGATTGAAGTTAATGGCGAGTTGGTTTCAAAGATTAAGATCAGTGAAAACGTCCAAAAAACAACGATTCCAGGGTTTAAACAAGTTTACCGGTTCTATGACAAAACAGGCATGGCTGAAGCAGATGTCATCACATTATTTGATGAAACCATTGATGCATCAAAACCATACCGCCTATTTGATCCAAACTTCCCATGGAAGAATAAAGAGATTACATCTTATAAAGCAGTACCACTTTTAGTTCAAATTTTTGATCAAGGAAAACTAGTCTATGATCTTCCTTCATTAGATTCTATTAGAAGTTATCATAAAGAAGAACATCAAAAACTATGGCCTGAAGTCCTACGTCTAGAAAAGCCTCATACCTATTATGTGGATTTATCACAAAACCTTTGGGATTTAAAACAATCATTAATTAAAAAATATAAGAAATAGAGGTTTTTAGCTTTGGCACGTACACTTAAAAAAGAAAACATCGAACGCATCTTACACGAGCCATCGATCATCAAAGGTATTGTCATCATGGCAATACCCGTTTTTTTGAATAATTTATTAAAATCACTCCATGACTTAGTGGATGCTGTCTTTATTGCGAGAATGCCAGTAGAATCCCCTGAAGTGATGGATAGTGCACTCGCAGCATTAAATATTCACTGGCCAATCTTTAACTTTTTTATGGCACTAGGCATTGGGTTATCGATTGCATCGGTGTCGATTGTCAGTCAATATTTAGGAGCGAACCGTAAAGACTTAGCGAAGAGTTACGCGTCTAAACTAGTTTTTCTATCGATCTTACTTGGGATACTCATCACTGGGATTTTTCTATTAGCTTCTGATTTGGTCTTAGGATATAACTTATTTGCATATCTCATGGGAGCCAGGGGAGATGCGTTAAAGTTTGCTGGTGAGTATTTTAGAATCAGAAGTTTTGAATTTGTGTTTGTCTTTATCTTTTTAGTCTATCAAGCCATCCGACAAGCCTCAGGTGAAACCTTAAGACCAGTCTTACTCAATATATCAGGGATATTTGTTAATATTGTACTCACTTGGCTTTTTGTCTCAAAATTAGGAATGGGGATTAGTGGTGCTGCATATGCCACATTGATTGCTCAAATTGTGGTTGTTCCACTTTTAATTATTGATTTATTTACAACAAAGAAGTATGTGAAAATTAGTCTATCTGAGATGGCACTTGATAAAGAAGTCATCAAAGATATGGGAAGATTTGCAGTCCCTGCATCGGTAGGACAAGCTGTCTCTTCACTTGGGTTTGTTATTATTCAAAGTATTATCTTATCTTACGGGGACCACGTCTCAGCAGGATTTAGTGTGGGTAACCGGATTTCATCATTATTGTTGAATCCTGTTGTTGCCATATCTTCGATTATGGCTGCTTATATTGGATTAAATATCGGTCATCATCAACCAGAACGAGCGAAGAAGAGTTATCAAATATCAAGAAATCTATCACTATGGATTATGGTAATTGGAATATCAATTATCATACCGCTTAGAAATCCAATAATTGTCTTTATTATTGGAACAAGTGCATCAAGGTCATTTGATGTGGCTTCTGAGTATACGGTCTGGATATTATTGACACAACCCCTTATGGCGATCTTCCAAAGTCATGTTGGTTTATTTAATGGGGCAGGTCGTCCTAATCTAACCTTAAGAATGTCTATGGTAAGACTTTGGTTTATTAGAGTTCCTTTAGTGTTAATCTTGATGTGGATATTACCTAAAGAGATGTATCAAGGGATTTTCTACGCGATGATGATTTCAAATATCGCGATTGTCTTTTATGGACATTATTTAGAGAAACAAATTAACTATGAAGTGCAGGTGAGATTATAAATGTTTGATATCGTCTTATACGAACCAGAAATACCCCAAAATACCGGGAATATCATGAGAACATGTGTGGCCATTGGTGCGAAGCTTCATCTAATTGAACCCATGGGATTTCAAATCGATGAAACAAAGCTTAGAAGAAGTGCTCTTGATTATTACGAACATTTAAATTATGAAGTCTATAGAGATTATGAAACGTTTGTAAGTAAGAATCCTGGAGTTTATCTCTATTTATCAAGATATGGTAAAAAGAAGTACACTGAGATTGAGTTTAAATCATTTAGTGAAAAAGTCTATCTCTTTTTTGGTAAAGAATCCACAGGGATTGATAAAAAGATTTTAGCAAGTCACTTAGATCAAACGTTTAGAATTCCAACGACCGATAAAGTGAGAAGTATTAATTTATCGAATGCAGTGGCTATTGTTGCTTATGAAGCACTAAGACAATTAGACTTTCCAGACTTACTGGATTATGAACCTCACAAGGGTAAAGACTTTTTAGACCAATTTAAGGATAACTAAATGAAAAATACAAACATACAAACGGTTGGCGAAGAAATCGCCAACAGCATTAGCCATGGTATCATGGCAATCCTTGGGATTGTCTTCATGATTTTATTGCTCAGCAAATCCAATACCACGACTGAATATATTGCTTCAAGCATATTTGGATTTGGGATGATTAACTTATATTTGATGAGTACGTTATATCATGCAATCCATCACGAGAAAGCTAAAAATGTGTTTCAAAGATTTGATCACTTATCAATCTATATCTTAATTGGTGGTACGTTTGCTCCACTCTTACTCTTACTTCCAAGTATTCAAGAACCCATATTTTTAGGATTAGGACTTGGACCGATTGTCTTTATCTTACAGTGGAGTTTTATTTTACTGGGTGTGATTTTTAAAGCGATTTGGATTAAACGCTATCAAAAACTCCACTTGACTGTATATCTCGCCATGGGATGGAGTGCATTGCTTTTTATTAATCACTTATTAGCGTTTAACTTAAATGCTTTCTATTTAGTGGTCTTAGGTGGTTTAAGTTATACAATCGGGGTTGGATTTTATGTGTTTCCAAAAATCAAATATTTCCATTTTATTTGGCATATTTTTGTAGCACTTGGAACTGTTTTCCAATTTATCGCCATCTATCTTTACATTTATTAACATGAATATTTATTCATATACTTGTAAAAGGTGATTAAATCGGTTATGATTAAGGTAGTAGATAAAATATTATAAGATGAAATGAGGATAAACCATGAAAATTATTGCTGTCAATGCAGGAAGTTCAAGTTTAAAGTTTCAATTGCTTGAAATGCCAGAAGAAAAACTAATCGCATCCGGTCTAATCGAACGGATTGGTTATGACAATGCAGTTTCTACCATTAAGTTTAATGGTGAAAAACTGATTGAAGAAACATCGATTCCTAATCACTCTGTTGCTGTATCAATTTTACTCAATGGACTCATTAAACATCACATCATCGATAGCCTTGATGAAATTAAAGGTGTTGGACACCGTGTGGTTCAAGGTGGAGAAATTTTTAAAGATTCTGTCGTGATCACCGATGCAATCGTTGAACAAATTAGAAGCTTAAATGATTTAGCACCCCTTCATAATCCAGCGAACATCACTGGCATAGAAGCATTTAGAAAAGTATTACCAAACATTCCTCAAGTAGGTGTGTTTGATACAACGTTCCATCAAACGATGGATAAGCTCGCATATCTTTATGCAGCACCCTATGAGTGGTATGAAAAGTATGGGGTTAGGAAATATGGATTCCACGGAACCTCTCATCAATATGTGAGCCAACGTGCGATGGAATTACTCCATAATCCAAAAGCGAAAGTTATTGTCTGTCATTTGGGTAACGGAGCTTCACTATGTGCAGTTGATGCAGGAAAATCTGTCGATACATCGATGGGGCTAACACCACTTGAAGGAATCCCAATGGGAACAAGAAGTGGTAATATCGATCCTGCAGTCTTAATGTTAGTAGCTGCAAAAGAAAATAAGACCTATGCTGAAGTTTTAGATGATTTAAATAAAAAGAGTGGATATTTAGGTGTCTCAGGATATAGTAATGATTCAAGAGATATTATTGAAGGTATGGAAAAAGGCGATCCGAGATCAACTTTAGCCCATATGATTCAAGTGAAACGGATTGCAGACTATATTGGTTCATATTATGTGTACATGGGTGGACTTGATGCGATTGTCTTTACGGCAGGTATTGGAGAAAATGCACCTGAAGTGAGACGTGATGTCATCGA
>JBAYCS010000025.1:0-7454 GCA_041668625.1 Acholeplasmataceae bacterium
ATTCAAAATCATTTGAGCTAGCAAATACGTTGAAGAAATAACACTATCAACACCTAATTTTTTAAATATTTCAACATTCTTTGGGTTTCTAACTTTAGCGACTGTTTTTTTAATATTAAACAAACGTTTAGCGGTTATACATGTGATGTAATTATCGGTATCTGAATCACCTAATGCTAATAAAACATCAGCGTTTTGTGCTTCAGCATCCGATAAACAATATGCTTTAGTAGGATCTCCAGGAAATACTGCAAGGTCATTTGATGTGCTAATATATTCAGCAAACGCAACGTCTTGATTAATAACAGTGAGATGATGATGTTCTTCTTTTAATGCTTTAATAACGAAGTCAGCTTCGTGTTTACCACCGGCAATGACGATTTTCATACTTCTTCCTCCTCTTTAGACATCTCTAAAAACTCATTGAATGAGAGTTTAAAAGGATAAATGGCACGAATGGCTGTACCTTCTAATAATTTACCTTTATCTGTATCTTCTAGTCTAACAAAAATATTGGGCACATTATAAATATAGTAACAGACATGTGCCAAAAATATGTTGACGTTGTCACTATCTGTGGTTAAAACAACAGTTTTCGCTTGTTTAATATACGCATTTTCTAAAACGGTCATATCGGTGGCATCTCCAACGACTTGATACCCTGAAAATGATTCTTGTAGTTTACGAAAACTATCTTCAGTAGCATCGATGACAATCACATCTTCACCAGCTTCAGACATCTTAGTTGCAATATTCCCACCTAAACGTCCAGAACCAATGACGATAAATTTATTTCGTTTCATGAAGTCTCTCCTTAATTGATTTAAAACTTGATGTATTTCAATACATCGGATATATTTTACTACTAATTCGTTAATTTTGCATCAATAATTGGTTTATCAAGTAACTTTGAATAACTTAAATCCATGAGAAATGCACCGATTGGGGCTGTGATTACGATTGATAACACAGCAATAGATAGCATCAATTGGCCACTCATAAACCCTAAAGATAATGGGATAGCCCCTATGGCAGCTTGAACAGTTGCTTTGGGGATATAAGAAATACCTACAAACAATTTTTCTTTTTGATTTAACTTTGTTTTGATAAGTGAAATCATCACACCTAACATTCTACCTAATAATCCAATAAACACTAAAATAATGGCGAAAATACCAATGCCTGGAATCACACTGATATCTAGCACAGCACCAACTAATACAAATAGCATGATCTCAGCTACTACCCAAATTTTCTCAAATTTATTGACAAGTCTATGGGCGAGTATTTGATACTGATTTAAAATAGTTCCACCGAGTACCATAACGCTCACTAGTCCTGAAATCATGATGACATCTTTTAAAGAGTTTTCTAAAGCAATCATTAAAAATCCCATACTAAATATGATAAGAACTTTAATTGTGTCTCTCATATGATATTTTTTGAACAATTTTACAAGTATAACGCCTATCGCGACTCCTAAAACGATACCTAAAACTAAAGATACTGGGATCAATAGTATCGATTGAATTGAGAAAGTATTGGTTTGATAACTTTGAACAAGTGATGTAAATAAAATGATGACAAATACATCATCAATGGATGCTCCTGCTAAAATAAGTTGTGGAATTGGTTTCTTCTTTCCATATCCTCTTTCCATCAGTTTTATCATTCTTGGCACAATAATTGCTGGTGATACTGCGGCAACGATTGCTCCAATGATGGCGGCTTCTATTAACGTAATATCAAAAAATAAAGGTGCAACCACCATAATGACGATAAATTCAAAAAGTGCTGGAATGAATGATAATAATAAAGCAGGTCTACCAATTTTCTTTAAATCATTTAGATCGAGTGAAAGTCCTGCACGAATTAAGATGACAATTAAAGAGATTTGTCTAAGTTCAGCAGAGATATTTAAAATTGAAGGATCGATTAAATCTAAAACATAGGGTCCTAAAAGAATCCCAGCTAAAAGCATTCCAATCATTCTTGGAAGTTTTAAAAGATTAAAAAGATAGGCAAATATAAGACTTAATAATACGATTAATGCAACACTTAGTAACATAAATTCCTCCAAAAAAAAATCTACAACAAAAATGTTGTAGAAGTCATCAGCAATTTGCGGTTTTAGCTCATTTAGCTATGGGAGACACTCATTCCCATCAGTTATTGTATGTGAATGAGATCAATAAGTCAAGATTTCTTTATTTTTCTTTTTTATGGAAAAATGGAATAAGCATGGAGACTTTCTTCTGATAGTCCATATAAGAAGGTCTTGTTGCAAGTATTTTTTTCTCCATTAATGGAATACTAATGAACAAAAATAAACAAGTCATTAAAATTGGTGAGAGAATAAAAATATCGATAACACGATAAGTTGAAAGATACATTAAGTAAAGTCCCCACCAAACAGCAATTTCACCAAAATAATTGGGATGTCTAGAGAACTTCCATAAACCAAAATCAATGACCTTATTTTTATCAGGATTTAGCGTTCTAAACGTCATCATTTGTTGATCAGCTATATATTGGATGATTGCAGCTGATGCAATCACTAAAGCACCGATGACTAATCCTCCATTAACAAAAGGTTCTGCTTGTAAGATTTTAATCGCTAGAATCATTTGTAGAAAGACAATCGATGTAGGCATGAGTTGAATGCCAAATAAGTTAGTTATTGGATAAAGTTTTGGAGCTTTTTCTCTAATCTTTAAATAACGCCAATCCACTTCATGAAATCCATGCCAATTTCTTGCCCAATTATAAGTTAGACGAATACTCCATAACGATATTGAAGTAATCATTAAAAAGACACCTAGGGTTACATTCGTCTTTAAATAGATCATCATCAAGATGATAATAACTGGTGGAATGACACTCCAATAAGGATCATATAACGAAGCATTCTTTAAGACTAAAGAAAAAATCCATATGACAAGTGTTGCTGCTATATCAGCAAAAAATACATTGACGAGCAGTGAGAAATCAAGTAAGAAAAATGTAAGAATGCCAACGCCAACTGCAAAGATATAAATGAGTGAAATCGTAAGAAATGATTGTGTTCTTTTAGTCATCGTATCTCCTAACAAATCCGATTCGGTAATTCAATATGTTGTTTATAATTATGAAGAGAATTGGATAATACTTTGATTAAGCGATCTTGAATATGTGGTGATCCAATTGAATTATGTGGTGTAATAAACACATTATCTAAAGTCCATAGAACATGGTCTTTAGGTAATGGCTCAGGAACCATCACATCAAGCCCTGCAGCTCTAATTTTATGATTGATCAGTGCGTCAACCAAAACATCTTGGTCAACAACGTCTCCTCTTGAGACATTAATAAAAAGTAGTGAAGGTTTAAATAATTCAAATGCATCTTTACCTATCATGTTTTTTGTTTCTTTTGAAGAAGGTAAGGTAACAATTAAATAATCACTTTCTTTATAAATTGTGTTCAATCCTTCTTGATCTACATAAATTTCATCGAAATTTTCTAATGCTTCATAAGTTCTTTTATAACCTAAGACTCTAGCACCAAAGGCTTTCATCCGTTTTGCGACTTCTTTTCCAATCGACCCTGCACCAATAATACCAACAGTCGACTCACAAATTTCATGAGATACATGGATATTTTTCCATAAGCCTTCTTTCATTTGATGCTTATAACCTTCTAAGTTTCTATTAAACCATAAGATCTTAGAAAAAACATCTTCCGCTATGGAAATACTATAGACATCTGGTGCATTTGATAACATGATGCGTCTTTGTTTTAAATATTCTTGATCCATCGTATCATATCCAGCACTTAATAATTGGATCCATTTTAAATGCTTAAATTGATCAAGCAAATCTTTTTTTAAAGTCTGTGGCATCGCAAATATCGCATCTGAGTCAAACCGATCTTCAAGATCAGTTGTCCATTCAACTTCAGGATACTTTTCTCTCAATTGATTCACATTTTTTTCCTTTAATATATTTAATTCGATCCAAATTTTCATGATAACCCCTTATAATATTTTGTCGTAGGCAAGTCTTTTAATATCGCCTTTTTTTTGATTTAAATTAATCCACCCACAGTAAACATAACCGTGATTTTCAAATAATTTAATGGCATATCTATTGTCTTTATGGGTATCGATTCGCATATATGAAATACCTTTTTCTTTCGCGATAACATCACTATAGTCCATTAACTTTTTTGCAGCTTGACTGCCTAATAAATCTTTTTTAACAGCTAACCGGTGAATGGTTAGATAAGGTAAATCTAAACGCCATTTCCCATCATAAATCTTTAAATAAGTATCTTCAATCCCAGATTTAATCGCCATCATCCCTTTAAGTTCTTTGTGATCGATTAAAACATAAAATTCATGCTCTAAAATATCTTTCATGAATGTTTCTTTTGTAGGATCTATATACTGCCATTGATCAATATGACGTGATTTTAAGAGTTCTTGAGTCTCACATCTTAACTTCCAAATGTCATCTAAATCATCAAGTGTTGCTAGTCGAATAATCATATAAACTCCTATTTTTTATAATAAATGGTATGCCCACCAAATACTTTTCTTGTGGCTGCTACCACTTTTTCACCAAATTGCTCTTCATCTTTTGATTTATATCTAGCATAAAGTGATTGTGTAATGACAGGAAGCGATACTTTATATCTTAAAGCTTCTTCAATCATCCACATACCTTCACCTGATTCATCAACTTTGCCTTCAATGCCTTCTAAATTCTTATTTTCACTAAAAGCTTCGCCAACATAACTCATTAAGGTTGATGAGATTAAAGACCCATGATTCCATACCTTGGAAATCGCTTCATAGTCTAATTCAAATGGCGATGCTTTAAGAAGTGCAAAACCTTCGCCAATCGACTGCATCATGCCATATTCAATACCATTATGAACCATTTTCGTAAAATGACCTGACCCTGGTTTACCAACATATGAGAATCCATCATGAACTGACAAGTCGATGAATAATGGTGTTAAGCGGTCAATGACTTCCTTTTCACCACCAGCCATTAGACATAATCCATTTCTTGCACCCTTTGTCCCACCACTCGTACCCATATCAATAAAGTCAACGCCTAAACTTTTAAAAGCTTGATATCGTTTAATCGATACATTGAAATTTGAATTCCCACCATCGATCACCACATCACCAGTTTTGACGAATCTTTCTAAATCATATAACACTTTATCAACCATACCGTTTGGAATCATAAGCCAAATGATCAGTGGTTCATCTTGTTTTCTACCGCATAAGCATGTCAAAGAGTCACAAACTTGAAATCCAGCCTGAAAAAACTCATCTCTGACTAAAGTATCAATATCATATCCCTTCACTTCATGCCCATGGTCACGCATATTTAAAGCCATGTTAAATCCCATTTTGCCTAAGCCAATGATTCTAACATCCATCTTCATTTCCTCCTATTTTTTAAGAACTCGATCGTGCATGTGCCATAAAAAGTGACTCACAATCGAGCGATAAGGTTTCCATTTTAAACTGATAACTTCTATTTCTTGCGTACTTAATGAATCATTTTGATAGAGTGCTTTGCAAGCATTTCTTAGGCCTAAATCAAGGGATGAAAAAACATCTTCTCTACCTAATGAAAACATTAAAAACATTTCTGCACTCCAAGGACCAATTCCTTTAACCTTAATGAGCATATCTTTAATTACTTGATCGCTTTTTAATTCAATATGATCAAAATCAACGATTTTCTTTAAAACTGCATCAGACAATGATTTCACATAACTAATCTTTTGATAAGAAAGTCCAATCCCTCTTAAGATATCATCGTCAGTTTTTAAGATATCTTCAGGGATAAGATTATTTTGATACAAATTGATAAAGCGATTAATGATGACATTCGCTACTTTTGAAGATAGTTGCTGACTTAAAATCGTGAATGCTAGCGACTTAAAATAGTCATCATTTAAGGTGACATTCACTGATTTTACCTCTTCAAATAAGTCCTTTAATAAAGGATCTTTTTGAATAAGGGATTGGCATATACTTGAGTTTTGATCATACGTGATTGTTTTCATAGTTTTCCTTAATTAAGATTATACCACTTCATCGGATTGAATGAAATATGGTTATAAAAAAGCGAGTCAAAGACTCGCATTTAACGCTTTTTACCAACAAAGAATATGGCAATTGTTCCTGGTCCTGAATGTGCTCCAATAATGGGTCCTACATCATTATATATAATGTCTTTTACTTTGTATTTCTCTTTAATTTTATGACCGACTTCCATCGCTTCCTCTAAGCAGTCACCATGAGAAATAAACATGGTTTGTTTTGTTGGATTTTCAATGTTATCCTCAATTAAATCGACCATTTGTTCTAAACTGAAGTTTCTGCCTCTTGCTTTTCTTAAGGGCACAAGTTTTCCTTCGTCTGTCACATGCAAAATTGGTTTAATTCTTAAAATTGTACCTAAAATTGCTGATACGTCTGAGAGTCTTCCACCTCGTCTTAACGTTCCAAGGTCATCCACTGTAAAGACGTGAATATGATTTAGTTTATGTTTTTCGACCCATTTTGCAACATCTTCAATGGATTTATCCTTTAAACTTTCTTGCCAAGCATGATAAATAAGTAACCCTTGACCCATCGATGCAGATAAAGAATCAACAGTAATAATTTTACGATCTGGATATTGTTTTAACAATTCTTCTTTAGCAACCACAGAGGACTGATAAGTTCCTGACAGTGCCGATGAGAAACCAATATACAAAATATCCTTTCCTTCTTTTAAGAATGACTCAAAAAAATCCAAAAAAGATCCCACGTTAACTAACGATGTTTTCGCAACTTTTTTGTTTCTTAACATCGAATAGAAATCTTTGACCTTTAGTTCACGTTCATCTGGATAGTGAAAATAGTTTTTTCCTTCAATCTCAACTGATAAAGGAACAATCTTTAATTCCATTTCTTCAACAAGTTTTTGTGGAAGATCCGCACATGAATCTGTTGCCATTACAAATGATTTCATTGGTTTACCCCATAACTTAATATTTACATCAATTATACCTATTTAAGTGACATCTCGCAAGACATTAGAATTTATATGCATAAAAAAGGAATGCAAAATGCATTCCCTTATGACTCGATTTCTCTTATTCTAATCACTTCTTTTAAATTAAAGATGGCATCTAACGTAATTTGGTCGATATCATTGTCACAATCCATGATAGCACAGCCATAACCATTTTTTTCTTTATGAATAAATGATGACACGTGGCTTTGTGTTTCAGCGATTTTACTCATGATATCAAACTGAGGATTACTCGCTTCATATAAAATAACAAGTCTTGATTTTGTATGTTTAAGTCCTGCATTGATTTCTGGGAAATTAACTGAATTTTTAATATTCCCATTTTCAATAAAATCTTTAATTTGACGTGCCGCCATTTCTGCGCAG
>JBAYCS010000026.1:0-7421 GCA_041668625.1 Acholeplasmataceae bacterium
AAACAGAAACAATTGATCAAACATTTACAGGAGTTTTACTTGCAAATGATATGATGGATCCAACGAAAGTTGAATCAGAAATTCCTAAGCTTGAAACATTCTTTACTTGGGCTGAACAGCTTTTAGTATCCGATGGTTCACTCTTAATCCATCAAGAAAGCTCATCACTTACTGGATATCAATATCAATTAACATTCCAAACGAATGATTTATTAGATGAAGTGATGGATTATGAAATCTATTTTAATGAATCAGTGAATAAATATAAGCGCACATTCATATTAGATGGTATTATCATCGCACATGAGATTTCTTATGGTTTTAATGCTGTAGCGAATGATCGTAAGGGTTCGATTACTGTCACGATTAAAGATGATGAAGGTTATGAAATTGAAGTGACATCATTCATTAAAGATTATGAACAAACCTATAATTATCAACAAAAATATCAAGGCGAAATACAAGAAGAAGTTGAATTTAAATGGATTCGTGAGGGTTCAGGTAAACGAATTGAAATGGCATTTAGTGGAAGATCTACAAATGGTAATTATCAAATTCGCTTAGAACAACATATGATGAAAATCCAATATAAAATTGATAATAAAACTTCTGAAGAAGGCGAACTTGATGTAGAAGTTATTGAAAGCGAAGAAGGTAACTTCTATGGGATTACCGTGAGAGTCAATGGACGCAAAGAATTTACGTATGGAAATGTCGCAAGAAGACGTGGTAATCCAGGAAATGGAAGAAATTAATTAAAATCACCAATAAAATTGCAACCTCGTTTGTATATAGAGTGAAACAAGGAGGTATTAAAAAATGAAAACAGTAAAATATGTATTAAGTTTCTTATTTGTTCTAGCAGTAGTGGGACTAGTTGCAGGATGTCAAGCAACATCAGTTTCTGCTGATGATTCGTATGTGACCTTGGACATCAATCCAAGTATTGAACTCATTGTCACACCAAAAGAAAAAGTGATTTATGCTAATCCTTTAAATGAAGACGCTGAATTATTACTTTTAGAAATTGATGTGATTGGGCTTTACATTGATGAAGCAACTGATTTAATCATCGAAACAGCAATTGCTATGGGATATATAGATGTTGAAAGTGACGAAGTTTATGTCAGTGTAAGCACCATTAATATGGAAGCCGCAATCGGTGAAAAGATTCAAAATCGTGTGAAAGAAGCAGTCAATGAAGCATTTAAGAATCGTGCCATGATGGGCAAAGCGGTTGATAAAGATTTTGGTAGTGGATATGTCGATGAAGCAAATAGCTATGGCGTCACTCCAGGATTCTACCGTTTAGCACAAAGTGCAGTCTTGAATAGTGATCTGACATTGGAAGAAGCACTAGCAATGACACAACAAGAACTTATGGAATTAGTTCAAACTGCAAGAAGAGAAAGACGTGAAGTTTCACAAATGTTAAGAGAAGAATTTTTCGCAGCAAGACAATTATTATTTGATGAATATCTTCCTCAAATTGAAGCTTTAGAACAACAAATCTTAGAAAGCACTGAAGATACGACTGAATTAGAAGCTGAACTTGAAGCACTTGAACAAGAACTTCATGATAAAATTTCCTTACTTAGAGATGAATTCCATGCTGAAACAGAAGCACTTCGTGCTGAAGAAAAAGCAATGATTCAAACGCGTATTGGCCAACATAGAGATGCAGTTGATGCATTCAAACGTCAAATGCAACAAAGACGTGGCCAAATGGATGATGACATTGATGAATTTCAAACTGATCCAAACAAGAGACCATAATTTTCCTTATGATACAAAAATTAGCGATCACCAAGATCGCTATTTTTGTTTTATTACCCACAAAATATAGGGTGGATTATTATCTTGAAAGGGTAAATCAATTCGGACAGTTTTATAGATTTTTGGGTCAAGACATTTCATTTTCTCATAAAGTGCCTGTGATTCTTTTAATCCTTCATCATGACCTGGATAAATGACATAAAGCATAAACCCACTCGGTTGTAGTTTTGATAAAACTAAATCAAATGTTTTAAGGGTTGTAAGGGTGTTTGTTGTCACGGTTTTGTCTCCTTTAGGAAGATAACCTAGATTAAAGAAGACGCCTTTAAACTCACGCACATAATGAAACATATGTTCATGTGAATCTTTGATTAGCTCTACGTTTTTGATATCATTATTCTCTAATAGTTTCTTAGTTTCAATTAATGCTTGATCTTGGATGTCAAAGGCATAGACAAACTTTGCATTTAATGCTAAAAACAAAGTATCAAAACCGTTACCCATGGTGGCATCAATCATGATGTCATCTTTTGTAACATATGGCTTAATCAGTTGATGGGATAATTCACAGATGAGATTTCTCATAGTAATCTCCTTGGTATAGATTTAATTTTCTTAAGCGCTTATCGATTTCATTCATGACAACAAGTTTCTTTTTCGTCCACATAGGAGCAATCAGCATATCACTTGGAGCGTCTCCTGTGATTCTGTGGATGATGATATCTTTCCTAAGCCATAAGATTTGATCAGATACGATATCAACATAATCTTCTAATGATAAAAGCTTCCAGGGGTTTTGTTTATATTGATAACCCATTTTTGTTTTTTCCATGAGATGAAGCATATGGATTTTTATCCCTTGAACATCAAGCGTATTAATATGTTTTACGGTTTCAATCATCATATCCTTGGTTTCAAAGGGAAGACCATTGATGATATGAACAACGACTTCAATATTTTTATTTCTTAACCTTTTGACCGCATCATCAAAGCATTTTAAGTCATGAGCACGGTTAATGAGATCTGATGTTTCTTGGTGTATGGTTTGCAAGCCAAGTTCGATTTGAACTGGCATTCTTTTGTTTAAGTCACTTAAATAATCAATGACTTCTTGAGGTAGAACATCTGGGCGTGTCGCAATCGAGATCATGACGATCTTTGGATCTAAGGTGATGGCTTCTTCAAAAAGTTTCTTAAGTTTATCTATGGGGGCATGAGTATTGGTATTCGCTTGGAAATATGCAATATATAAACCATCGCTCCATTTTTTTTCCATCAGAGATTTAATGGTCTCAAATTGAGTTTTTAATGGTTCATGTTTATCTCCAGCAAAGTCACCACTACCCATATATGAACAAAACGTACAGCCGCCACTTGCCACTGTGCCATCAATATTTGGGCATGTAAATCCCCCATTTAGAGGAATTTTATAGACCTTTTTTTGATACTTATTTAGATAGTAGTTATGGACAGTATTATAATGCTTTTCATCATTCATTAGATTCATAAGTTTCACCAAATTCATTTTATCATAAGGACCCAATTATGATATAATAAAACTCTAAGGAGTTGAGCTCATGCTTAGACGAATGACAACAAGTTTATCCAACCCCAAGGCTGTGGTTTTTTTTATGAAAGACCGACTGTCAAAAGTCATCGGTTATGGTTTATTGTTACCGATTCTTTTGCTTATACCCTTACTTTTACAAAGATGGGTTGATCCATCGATGGATATTGATCGATATAAAATCATGCATCAAAAAATCGTAGAAAATTTTAAACTAGAGAATACACAGATTACAGATGGAGTTTTATATTCTTCTGGAGTTGCAAGTACTACATTTGAGTATTATTCGATTTATTTAGGAACCAATGACATATCACCTATGACAATTAATGTTGTCTTTGAGAAAGAATATTTAGCGCTCTACATGGGCGATATTGAACAAAAAAGAGTATCTTATCAATCCCTTCAACTGGATAATTTTGATTTTACAAATCCCTCCTCACAAGATTTTTATCGTTTAAGTGGTGCAGTCAAAACATTAATCGATAGTTATCCACTCACCTTTTTTGTAGATTTGACGATGATTTATTTTGTTGGCGTGACGGATTATTTCATCATTGGATTATTATTAGCATTCATGATGATGATCTTTCCATTACCAATCCAAATTCCTTTTGGTTACCGCTACAAAATCTCACTTTATTTGATGAGTGTTTATATTGTGTCACAACTCATCTTGAGCTTATTTAATCTTTCAGATCTAGGATTTATTAGCATTATGGTAACGTATGTTTATCATTTGATTGCTTACCGTTTTATGAGACATCTACGTGTGGAGGTTATGGATGAAAAACGACAAATTTAAACTATTTTTGGAACAATCCAAGTTTCAATCTTCTATTTTAAATGAAGCAAACTTAAAAAACATCACGATTGATGTAATCAAAAAGCGTTGGATTTTTGATATTGAATTAGAAGATATTATTGAACCAGAAGCTTTAATGCCATTTTTACAAACGATAAAAAGTTATTTTCAGGTACCTAAAGTTGTATTAGGAGTCGATGTACATTTAACATATCTAAAGGAAGATGGATTAAGTCAATATGCACTTCGTTACTATGATCAAGCGATTATCGAACTCATTAAACAAAAAGCGCGTTACATGGTTTTAAAGAATTTTAAAGTTCGTTATGAAAATCAAAAATTCTATATCATGATTGATACAGATTCTTCCTATGTCGAAGAATATTTAAGTGACATTGAAGCAATGTTAAGTTTTTACGGCTTAAAAACTAAAGTGGAATGTGAAATCAAAAAAGACTTGAAAAAGACTTCTGAACTCATTGAATCCTCGATTGAAGAACAAGAACAAGTTATGGTTCAAAAGCAAGCGATTGCTAAAAAGACACCGGTGAAGACTAAAAAGTCATTCACCAGAAAGAGTAATCCTTTAGCGGTAAGCATTAAAGAAATTCCCCTCGATCAATATAGACTCGATAAATATAAAAATGAAAAAGGCGATACGAACTTCTTAGTTGAAGGTTTAATTTATAAACTTGAGATTAAAGAGTTAACCAATAGTACGTTATTATCCTTTGTCTTAGCAGATAAAGATGATGCAATTTATGTGAAGCGTTTTTTAAGAAATGAACGCGACCGTGAACTTGCAGAATCATTATCAGAATCTGATCTAGTGCAAGTTGAAGGTAATGCAACCTATGATACATTCCAAAAAGATGTGGTCTTATTTGCAAATGGTATTAACTTCATCGAAAAGAATAAAAAAGAAGAACGATTAGATAAAGCAAGAGAAAAAAGAATTGAACTACATCTTCATACCAAAATGTCAAATATGGACGCTGTATCTGATGTGAGCGAATATGTAGATCAAGCCATCAAGTGGGGACATGAAGCGATTGCGTTTACTGATCATAATGGCCTGTATGCTTATCCCGATATTTATAAAGCATGCAAGGGAAAAGAAATTAAACCAATTTATGGGGTTGAACTCGATTTCGTGGATGAGAAGGAATTTAAGATCACTTCATCCTCTGATGTCGATATCACATTAAAAGATGCGACGTTTGTCGTCTTTGATATTGAAACCACAGGCTTATCAGCAACACGCGATAAGATTATTGAAATTGGTGCCGTTAAGATTGTCCAAGGCGCGATTGTGGAACGTTATCAATCGTTTGTGAATCCAGAAGAACCACTCAGTCAATTTACGACTGATTTAACTTCAATTACTGATGACATGGTGATGGGTGCTCCTAAGATTGATGAAGTCTTACCAAGCTTTTTATCATTTATTAAAGATGCAATCTTAGTCGCTCATAACGCTTTATTTGATGTGGGACACATCGAAGAAAATGCGAAAAAATTGAAACTAGATTTTAATCGTCCTTTAGTCATCGATACGATGAATTTAGCACGTTACTTTTATCATGAAAACTTAAAAAGATTTAACTTAAAAGCGGTCGCAAAATACTTTAAAGTCAAACAAGAACAACATCACCGTGCCGATGATGATGCCAATGTTACCGCACAAATCTTTATTTCGATGCTGAGTGACCTTTCACAAAAAGGGATTAAGACATTTAAACAAATCAATGAATCGATTGAACTTAAAGAAGCATGGAAACACGCAAGACCTTATCATTTAAATGTATTAGTTCAAAATCAAACAGGTTATAAGAACTTATTTAAAGTGATCAGTGATGCCTTAACCAATCATTTCTTTAATGGACCCAGAACATTAAAATCCATTTTAGAACAACACCGTGAAGGATTATTAGTTGGTAGTGGTTGTAGTAATGGTGACGTTTTTCAGTTAGCATTAAATTCTGGGGATGAATTTTTAAAGAAAGCGATAAGTTATTATGACTATATTGAAGTTCAACCACCACAAGCCTATAAACATTTAAAAGAAGACTTAGGTCCTCTCGCTGATGAAATTATTGAAGCTACGATTACTAAGATTGTGAGACTTGCGAAAGAGCTTGATAAGATTGTTGTCGCTACTGGAGATGTCCATTACTTAGAAAAATCCGATGTATTATATCGTGAAATCTATATCCGTACACCACTTGTGGGTGGAGGGATTCATGAATTAACAAAGTATAATTCTATGCCTGAACAATACTTGTTAACGACTGAAGAAATGTTAAAATCGATGAGTTTCTTAGGAAAAGAATTAGCCTCAGAAATCGTCGTTAAAAATACCCATATCATCAATCAAATGATCGACTCGATTGAAGCATTTCCGAAACAACTTTATTCACTTCCTGATGATGCCTTTAAAGACTTACTTGGGATTGACTCCATCTCAGATGAAGTCAAGCGCTTAGTCTATGATAAGATGAGTCACGTTTATGGACAAAATCCTCATCAAATGGTCAGTGAAAGAGTGAATCGAGAATTAAATAACATTATTGATAATAATTTTGCACCAAACTATTTTATGGCGCATTTACTCGTTAAAAAGTCATTAGAAGATGGTTATTTAGTGGGTTCACGAGGTTCGGTTGGATCATCTTTAGTCGCAACCCTTCTTGATATTACAGAAGTTAATCCTCTAAGACCACATTACCGTTGTCCACATGGCGATTTTACTGTCTTCCATTTGAATGAAGAAGAAATCGCGAAGTATGGTTTAACCAAAGAACAACGTGATTTCCAGCCGTATTTTACAAATGTACAATCCGGTTATGACCTACCCACGCACATATGTCCAATCTGTGCGGAAAAGCTAGAAAAAGATGGTCACGATATCCCCTTTGAAACCTTCTTAGGTTTTGATGGTGATAAAGTCCCAGATATCGATTTAAACTTCTCTGGTGATTATCAATCAAAAGCTCACGCTTATGTGCGTGAACTTTTAGGTGAAGATCAAACATTTAGAGCAGGAACCATTCAAACGGTTGCTGAAAGAAATGCTTATGGTTATGTTAAAGGATATTTAGAAGATAAACATTTAGAAGTTAGAAGTGCTCAAATTGAAAGATTAGCTAAAAAAATTGAAGGTGTTAAACGTTCCAGTGGACAACATCCAGGTGGGATAGTTATCGTTCCTAAATATAAAACGATTTATGATGTAACACCGATTCAATATCCAGCTGATGATACGAATAGTGA
>JBAYCS010000027.1:0-7307 GCA_041668625.1 Acholeplasmataceae bacterium
CACAAATTCAACGTTATAAAGGTCTAGGGGAAATGAATCCTGAACAATTATGGGATACAACGATGAATCCTGAAGAAAGAACACTTCTTCAAGTGTCCTTAAAGGATGCGATGGATGCGGATCGAGTATTTTCAATGCTCATGGGTGAAGAAGTTGAACCAAGAAAATTATTTATCCAAGAAAACGCGATTTATGCGAATAATATTGACGCATAGGAAAGGAGAAAAACATGAACGAAGAAACATCTAAAACCACAGAAGGTCACGTAAAAGAGATCAATATATCTTCAGAAATGAAGACCTCCTTCTTGAACTATGCGATGTCAGTCATTGTTTCAAGAGCATTACCTGATATCAGAGATGGACTTAAACCAGTACAACGAAGAATTTTATATGCAATGAATGACCTTGGAATGTCAGCGGGTTCAGCACATAAAAAATCAGCACGTATTGTCGGTGAAGTTATTGGTAAATATCACCCACATGGTGATTCATCTGTTTATGATGCCATGGTTCGTATGGCTCAACCATTTAGCTATAATATGCCACTCATTGATGGACATGGTAACTTTGGATCAGTTGATGGTGATGGCGCAGCAGCTATGCGTTACACTGAAGCAAGAATGTCTAAAATTGCTGGAGAGCTCGTTAGAGATTTGGAAAAGAATACAGTCGATTATATTGACAACTACGATGGTTCAGAACACGAACCTTCAGTTTTACCTGCAAGATACCCCAATTTATTAGTCAATGGTTCTACGGGTATTGCGGTCGGTATGGCTACCAATATTCCTCCACATAATTTAAGTGAAGTTATCGATGGCATTTTAGCTTATATGGATAATGAAGAAATCACATCGACAGAACTAATGCAATACATTAAGGGGCCAGATTTCCCAACAGGTGGACAAGTTCTAGGTCTTACAGGTCTTAGACAAGCTTATGAAACTGGTAAAGGAATTATTGCGATGAGAGCAACTGCCGAAATTGTAGCTCATAAGAATCGTAATAGCATTATCATTACTGCAATTCCTTATCAAGTTAACAAAACTACTTTAATTGAAAAAATAGCAGAAATTGCAAAAGATAAAATTGTTGAAGGTATTACGGATTTAAGAGATGAATCAAACCGTAAAGGTATGCGTATTGTCATCGAACTCAGACGAGATGTCAATCCACATGTCATGCTTAATAATTTATATAAGTTCACACAACTTCAAACATCATTCGGTATTAATATGATTGCTCTTGTAAAAGGCCAACCAATGATGGTCACACTTAAAGATATGCTCAAATATTATATTGAGCATCAAATTGAAGTGATTCAACGTCGTACCATTTACGATCTAGAAAAAGCTGAAGCGAGAGAACATATATTAGAAGGACTACTCATTGCACTACACGATATCGATCATGCAATTGAAATTATTAAGAAATCAAAGACAGGCGATGAAGCAAGAGAAGCTCTAGTTAATACATATAATCTAACAGAAATTCAAGCAAGAGCGATTCTTGACATGCGTTTGCAGCGTTTAACAGGACTTGAAATTGAAAAAATTGAAGCTGAGCAAAAAGATTTAGCTACAAGAATTATCGATTATAAGGAAATTATTGGTAGTCATGATCGCAAGCTCGTTATTATTCGTGATGAACTTGGACAAATGAAAACTCAATATGCGATTAATCGTCAATCAGAAATCAATTTACATGAAGATTTAAGTATTGAAAATGAAGACTTAATTCCTGTTGAAGACGTTATTATCACAGTGACGAATAACGGGTATATCAAACGAATGAAAGTAGATCATTATAAGACTCAAAATCGTGGTGGTGTTGGTATGTCGGGTATTAAGGTTCACGAAGATGATTACGTTGAGCACATCTTAATGACATCAACTCATGATTTCCATTTATTCTTCACAAATAAAGGTCGAGTTTATAAGATCAAAGGATATCAAATTCCCGAAGGATCAAGACAATCAAAAGGACTACCACTTGTGAATTTATTACAACTTGACAAAGATGAAACACTTGCTTCATTTACCAGTGTTATAGAATTCGAAACCAATGAAAATTACTTAACATTTGTGACGAAGAAAGGGATCATAAAACGAACAAGTATTTCTGAATATCAAAACATTCGAACTAACGGAATCATTGCGATTAATTTAAGAGACGATGACGAGTTATTAGCTGTTAAAGCAACCGACGGCAACAAAGAT
This sequence comes from Acholeplasmataceae bacterium, assembly GCA_041668625.1. Taxonomy (GTDB): domain Bacteria; phylum Bacillota_I; class Bacilli_A; order Acholeplasmatales; family Acholeplasmataceae; genus UBA6181. The sequence continues at coordinate 2,222 of JBAYCS010000027.1, forward strand.
ATCATCCTCGGAGCTTCAAATGGTAAAGCAATTCGGTTCAAAGAAACTGATGTCAGAGTCATGGGAAGAACGGCTACCGGCGTTAAGGGTATGAGCATTGGAAAAGATGATTTCTTAGTGGGTGCAGCCATTGTAGAAAACGCTGAACAACAGATACTTGTAATTACCGAAAACGGCTTTGGAAAGCGAACTAACGTTGACGAGTATCGCTGTCAATTACGTGGTGGTAAAGGTGTTAAGACATTAAATGTCACTGAAAAGAATGGCCATTTATCAGCCCTTAAGTCAGTATCGGATGATGAAGATTTAATTGTAGTTTCTGATAAAGGTGTTGTGATTAGAACTCACGTTGACCAAATTTCTCAGACTAAGCGCGCCACTCAAGGTGTTAGAATTATTCGCTTAAGACCTGATCAAAAAGTATCAACCATTGCCCTTGTTCCAAGACAGGAAGAAGAGGAAATTGAAGAGGTTGATCAATCACCATTTATTCAAGAAACAATGGATGTAACTGCTGAAAGAAAAGTTGTAGAAGTATCCGATTTAGAACCAGAAGAAATCGAAGAGGAAGATGATGAAGTTATTACAACGGATTCCCTTTTCGATGAATAATTTGCCTTTTCTAAAAAATTAATTTATAGATTAAAAAAGTCACTTTTCAATCATTTGAAGAGTGTCTTTTTTATTCTCTTTATGTGCATAAATATCTTTCTTCATGTATAATAACTTTAGAATTACAGTGAAGGATTATGTGAATGAAAATAAAATATAAATTTTACATGGGGTATGTCTTAAGCTTCTTTGTTTTCAACATCTTAAATACCTATTTTTTAACACTTCAGCAACTCAATCGTTATATCGCGCCTTTTCCACATACATTCCTCGGAACGCTCAATGCAATCTTAGGGAATTTTTCAGTTCTACTTTTGATCGTATCACTTGGTTTTATGATATTTAAAACCTTCAAATCCCGGTTGAGATTTTTACTATATACAACCCTATTTTTAAATTTCATGATGTTTGCATCAAGCGTATTTAATATGTATTATGGAACATCATTTTCAATGGACAGTATCGTTATGTTTAAAAATCCAGCTGATGGTTTCGCTTTTGGAGTCATTCTTGAAATTTTTAATGAACTCTTTACCTATTATCGAATTTTACTTTTTGTACCATTTCTTGTTCTTCTTGGACTTTTTATTTTAATCAAAAGATCGAATTTTACAAATGATAAATTTACCATAAATAAAGTACGTCAAACCATTTATTTACTAGGTGGTTTGCTCATGGTTTTTACAACATTCTACAGTTACATGGAACAATTTAAAAAAGCACTCCCAATTAACGCAGTCCAAAGCACTTTCGCATTACAAAATTTAGGAGCATACCCATATTACTTCTCAGATTTTTTTGGTTTACATCCAGAAATCAATCCAAATGATGTCCTTAAACTTTCAAACGACGAAGATATTGCAGAAGCTTTTCAAACATATAATAAAAACCAAGACAGTTACACCAATTTTTTTGACGGCAATACTTATAGTAACCATTTAACAATGGATCAAGTAGTTTCAACCTTATTTGTTGATGAATCAATTTCAAAGGGAAATAGTCTTCATGGTATACTAGAAGGTAAAAATTTGGTTTTAGTACATGTTGAATCTTTAAATTATTTTCTTTTTCAAAACGATCAAACAAATGAAAGACTGGATTTTTTTAATCATTTACTTGAACAAAGCTTTGTTTTCAGGAATTTCTATAATAATGTAGGCATGGGCGTTAGTTCTGATGCCGAATTATCTATTCTTACTGGATTATACCCTTCTGGATATCGTACACTTTACTGGGAGCATGACAAACTAGATTATGAACTGAATTCATTGGTTGGTTACTATAACGATATAGGATACTATACAGATGCCATACATGGAGATAAACAAACATTCTATAACCGTGATTTCGTCTACCCTAATCTTTATGGATTTGATGAGTTTTATAGTTTAGAAGATTTCATAAGCGATGGCTATGATGTTAAAGAAGGTTACACTTTTGACTACGATAAAGATTTGAGCCATGTTTCACCATGGATAAGTGATTTTCATTTAGCTGATGAAGTCTATAAAAGAGGACTCTCATATCAACAAACTAATACACCTTTTATGATGTTTCCCGTCATGATGATGCCACACACACCTTATGATTTTGACCCTTATGGAAAAAGAACAGGCATTTATCCTGAATTTGAAGATTCGATGAAAAATCTAACACTCAAGTATTTAAATTATGTTGACTATTATGATGATATTATGAAACGTATGTTTCGAAACGAAGATAATGAAGATCAAACACTCGATAATACAGTCTATGTATTTTACAGTGATCATGGATCAGGATTAAAAAACGGAGATATTGATTTATTGTTTGATACGAATTTAAGTGTCATGGAATCAAGACGAATACTTCAACAAACACTGGCATTTATTTATGTTCCAGGAGAAGAATATATAGAGTACAATGACCATTCAATACGTAAGGGACTACTTACTGGCGATCAATATCTTGTAAGAAGTCAAGTCGACCTATATAGAACCATCATAGAACTCTTTAATTTGCCTGTTAATGATGATCCATATTATGGTGTTCATGGATTAAGTGTAGAACCAACTTTTGCGCTCGATAATAGACTTTTAGATGTTGCCACTGATGGTTACTTTTTCTCCATGAGAAACCCACAAATGACCGATCCGAAAAATGTCATGGCTTCTTCTGATGTAATTGAATATATTAAACGATTCAAACTATTGAGTGACTATTTAATTTCAACCGGAGATATGCAAAAAGACGTTAATGAAGCCATTAGAAAGTATAATTAATATGAGAAATAAACCACTATATATTGGTTCGACTATTTATATTTTAGTCTCAATTATACTTGGGATACTGATGAGAAATGGGTTAGTATTATTTTTAGGCTGGAATATGTTTTTAGCAACTATTCCATTGGTTTTATCAGAGCTATTAGTGCATAAAAAAAGCAAGTTCCTAAGGTTAGGAATTGCTTTTTTATTTATTATTTTTTTCCCAAACACCATTTATATTATGACGGATTTTATTCATTTTCAAAACTACACTTTTTTCACAGAATATCCAAACATTTACGCATTTTTTATTAATGATTGGATCGTATTTACACATCTAGTTATTGGTGCGATTATTGCAAGTAAAATTGGAATTATCGCGCTTCAAATCATGATGAGTCATTATGCTCAAATCAAAAAAATCTATAAAGTTTTAGGTATGAACATTTTATTTATTTTATCAAGTGCAGCTATATTTATTGGTCGTTTCTTAAGATTTAATTCTTGGGAAGTATTTAAAATTAATCTTATTCTAGATAACGTATTTCAGCATTTTCAGTTTTTTATTCAATTCGTTATGTTATCTTTTATCATGCACTGGGTCATCTATTTTGTGTTTCATGAAAAAAAAGAGCCAATGGCTCAAATAAAGTAAAGTATGATGGATGTTAGTCCAACAATTAAACAATAAAGCCCAAAATAAATTAAGTTCTTAACCTTTATGTACTTAAATATCCACATGACGGATAGTAAACTAAATATAAAACTCATTATAAAAGCTAAAATGTAGCCTAAAACATGTATTGATTCTGTAACATGAATGACATCATAAATACCTAGAATAGATACTGGAACTGAAACCACTAAATAACTTAAGAACGAAAAGCGTAGTACTTTTTTAAGTTCCAATTTTTGAACAAGTCCGCCGGTCATCGTAATCCCGCTTCTTGAAATACCAGGAAGTACGGCAAACATTTGAAATGCACCTATAATTAATGCATTTTTATATGAGATATCCTTTTTCCATTGAATATCTTTTGATCGATATACAAATAACAATAATAAACCTGTGATGATTAATGAAAATCCAACAGATAGTAAGTCATTTGGCATGTAATCTTTAAAGAAAAAACCAAAAATTCCTATCGGAATAACAGCAATCAATAGTTTTAATACGTACTGAAAATCTTCTTTTCGAGCTTCATCTTTTTTAATGATAAACTTCCATGTTCCAGCAATGAGTTGCCCAACATCTTTTCTGAAGAAAAATAATAGTGCCAAAAATGATCCCATGTTAGTAATCATCAAGAAAACCGTTAAATTTGTTAAATCAATTTGAAATAGACGGCTAAATAACGTTAAATGACCACTCGAAGAAATCGGTAGTATTTCTGTTATACCTTGAATTATTCCAAGTACGATATATTTTATTATGTCAACAAAGTTTTCCATCGTCTAATCACCTTCTTCATTATAGCATAGAAAATCGATTTGAAATATGCTAAAATAGAGTCAATCTAAAACATAAATAAACACGATTAAGGAGATAGCATGAATCACCTTATTAAAATAATTAAAGGTAGTTTGGTAGGGATGGGAAGTATTCTCCCTGGTGTCAGCGGCTCGATGATTGCTGCTATTTTTCACATATACCAATCCCTTGTAGATGCTTTGAATGATTTCACCAAACACCCTATTAAAGCCATTAAATCAGTTTGGCAATATATTGTTGGGATCATAATTGGTTTATTTTTAGGATTCTTTGTTATAAAACTATTCCTAGATATTGCACCACTTCCGATTACATTACTGTTTATCGGTTTCATTTTAGGCGCTATTCCGGGGATCATCAAAATAGTTAAAACAACAAAAACCGAGTGGCATCACTTTCTTGTCATGGGGATTTCATTGATTAGCATGCTTTTGATGGTCTTTATTCAAGAAAACACAAGCACAGGGAATGAAGAATATTTAATGGTAATTATCATAGGAATGATTACCGCGATTGCCTTGATTATACCTGGTTTGTCTGGAGCAACAATGCTTATGGCACTAGGATTTTATCAAACATTATTAAATCTAATTAGTGATTTACTTAAAGGGGTTACTATCTTAGATTTTTCGCTAGTTCTTGAAAAATTACCACTATTTCTACTTCTTATTTTAGGCGTAATTGTGGGTCTAATTTTAACAGGAAAAGTGATGTATGTCTTGCTTAAAAAGTATCA
>JBAYCS010000028.1:0-7220 GCA_041668625.1 Acholeplasmataceae bacterium
AAATGTTTGTAATTTTTCTTTGGTAAAAAGGTTTTTATTCATAGCCACCTCTTATATGATTAGTTTTCTTTATTATAACGCAATTTGATTGTAACGCGTTAATCATGACGATAAAACGATGAAAACTATATTAAATTAGGACATTATTTATCTTTTTTAGTATATAATGTAACTAAATAAATCATAGAATTTATACATGGTAAAGGCACCTAGATGATGATAACATATCTATATGGTGCTTTTTATGCATATAAGCTTGAGGAGGAAATTTCATGAACCGATTTAAAACCACGATTGCAAGAACAAAAAGTCTTATTAGCATCAAGACATATAAACGACCCCAAGTTTATGTGATATTACTCATGTTATTGATTAATATCATTATTCTATTAGTTGCAGCATTTATTGCAACAATTATCGATAGTAACTATACCTCATTCATTGATGCACTTGCTAATGGCAGCGTTAAATGGATGTTAACTCCAAATGCAATTTTGCAAATTGAAAATCCTCAAACACTTATACTTGCGGTTGTTGTATTAATCATTGGCATGGTTTTGTTTACTGGGGTCATTATTGCCTTAACGACCAATGCCATTAAGGATTATGTCGGCAATAAAAAATCTGGATCAGGTAAAGTATTTATGGAAAATCATATTGTTATCTTAAACTGGAACTCAAAAGTTCCTGAACTCGTATCTGATCTATTATTTGTTGAAGATAATGATGTAACTGTGATGATTTTGGCTCAAGTTGATAAAACCTATGCAGAAACACAAATCATTAACGCCATGAACCGTTTATCTCAAAAACATAAGCTCGTCAAAATGAATGTATTAGTCAAACAAGGTGATCCACTTCTAAGATCTAATTTAGATGACATTACTGTAAAACATGCAAGAGCTATCCTTATCATGAACCCTGATCACCATGAAAAAATTGATGAGACGATGACAAAAAGTGATTTAAATGTCATAAAAAATATTTTATCTCTTGGTGAAATTGAATTTGATTTAGAACCACCCATCGTGGTTGAAATCAAAAATATGGAAACTAAAGAAAAAATTCTTACCCTAAGCAGAGTTGTTAAATCCCTAAAGGAACATGAAATCATGCCCATTGTATTTGATCGTCGACTTGGTCAAATTATTGCTCAAACACTCATTGAAAGTAAGATTGAAGATGTTTATTTAAGTTTATTTTCTTTTAAAGGCTCAGAAATTTATATGATTCCAAATCCTGATTTAGAATCCGTTTTAAAAGAACATAATCAAGCAATCCCTGTCGCATCTGACAATCATGCTACTTATGTCTTATCACCAAATAACACGATTAAGAATTCTAAAAGTATTCACAATTATAAACCAATTGAACTAAAACTTAAAAAAATTAGAGTAACAACTGATTTCGACACCTACATCATTGGTAAAAACAACAAATTAGCTTTCATTTTAGATGCACTAAAACAATATGAAAGTCTCTATAAAAGTAAATTTCATTCTAATTATATTGAGCAACATGAAATACCAGAATTTGTTGAAAAATTGAATCAATCGACAAGATCTGCAAAAATATTACTTCTTAGTGATGAGGATGTTGATGTGGACGCACTTGATGCCAATATTATTAACACATTAATTTATCTTGAAGGTCACATTAAAAATCCAAATGTTGAAATCATCGTTGAACTACTAAATCCAAAAAACGATATCATTGTCCGTGGATTTAATATTAATAATACGATTATTTCAAATAAAATCATTTCACTTCTTCTCTCTAAACTGGCTTTATTCAAAGAAACTGCACCTTTTTATGAAGACCTTTTAACTATTGAAGCAGGTGATGATCATATAGATCGTCAATCCATATGGATCATTAAAGCGAAAGACTTGCTTCATGCTGATTTCCCCATTCATTTTGAATCTAAAAAACAAGCGATTGAATCTGTTTATCAAGCCACAAATCCAAAACAGGTGCTAATTGGTGTTTTTAGAAATAAATCATTAATTATTATCGATGGTGATTTGCATAAAGAAAAATTAAATCTTTTAGAAGATGATGAATGTGTATTAATAACGATTTAAGCAATATATTTGGATTATTAAGATACTTACTCGACGAAAGTCTTTAAGTATCTTTTTATTATGGTCATTTTTCGTGTAAAATAAATTAATGAGGACACTTATGAATTCTAAAACACTATTTATTTTACAAAGAGGGATTATCAGTTTAGCAATGACCATGATGATGACTGCAGCCATTGTTTATCGGATTGAAGATGCGCAATTAATCCCGTATCAATTGATACTACTTGGTACAGCACTAGAGATAGCCGTTATCTTTTTTGAAGTTCCTACAGGCATTGTCGCTGATAAATACTCACGGAAACTTAGTGTTGTCCTTGGTTTTTTCATTATCGGTATCGGTTTTCTAATTGAATTATCTAGTCTTAAATTTGTTTGGATTTTTATTGCTCAAATTGTGTGGGGATTTGGTTATACATTTATCAGTGGTGCGCTTGACGCTTGGGTTTCTGATGAAACCAAGAATCAAGATATTGAGCTAACCTATATCAAAGGTAATTCAATGAGTAAATGGATGACTATCTTAGGAATCCTTGGAGCTTTAGCATTTGGTGTTATTGATATAAGATTACCCATGTTTATAGGAGCACTACTCTTTATCATCACAAGTTTTTTCTTAACTTTCATGATGAAAGAAACAGTTAAACCTGAAAAGATCATGCATTCTATGGTCCATCAATTCAGACTTGGTGTGAAACATATCTTCAAACATCCACTATTGAGAATATTTGTCATGACAGCTTTTTTATTAGGTCTATTTAGTGAAGGTATCGACCGACTTGAAGAGTTTATTATTCTAGAACGCGTCACTACGACCTTTTTAAATGGATTGCCTTCAATTTATATTGTTTCAATCATGCATATGATTGTCGCTATATTAGGTATCATTATGCTTTTAGTGATTAAAAAACATGTTTCTGAAGGATTAAAAACATATCAATGGTTTTTTGTTTTATTACTTTCAATGAGTTTTGGTTTATTTATTTTTGCTTATGTCGATCAAGCTTATATCGCAATTCTTGGTTTTTTCTTCTTTAGAATGACACGGCAAGGCTTAGATCCACTTTATACAAGCATACAAGCTCGTGAAATCCCTTCAAACATAAAAGCAACTGTCATGTCAACCTTTGGTCAAATTGATGGCATAGGTCAAATTGCGAGTGGTTTATTAATGACGACTTTGGCCTTAGTACTTGGAACGAAATCAATTTTAACAGTAACCGCTCTTATTCTACTCGGTGCGGCTTATACGATTATTCTACTCATCAAAAAACATCATTCATTTGATACTAAATAAAAAACGCTCATGTCAATGTGCGTTCACGTGTTAATGGTCGGGAAGACAGGATTTGAACCTGCGACCTCCTAGTCCCGAACCAGGTGCTCTACCAAGCTGAGCCACTTCCCGAAGTGATTCAACTATGATTATAGCACAAAGATTTTATCGTTCAAGTGCTCTTTAATTCAAGTCAATCCAATAGCGTTGAATGACTTCGTGATCTGTCATATCATAAGTTTCATTTGATAAAATTCCACCCTTTGATAAAATGACTTTTGCAGATGCTATATTATTTTTATCAGTGACCATTAATACGCGTTGAATCCCTAGTTTCTTCGCTTTTTTTAATGCAGTTTCAAGCATGATAGAAGCTAAACCTTCTCCTCTTCTTGAAGGTCTAATACCATACGCGATGTGTCCACGAATTCGATATAACACTTCATCTAAATGATGTCTTATATTGACACAACCCACAATCTCTTCTTTATCATCAACAAAAAAGTAATTTGATTCTGGGATATATCCTTCAATTAAATCAATATCATGTTTTGCTTGATGAAATCTTTCTAATAATGTTTCATAGGTCTCATTTTTTAAGTCAAATGTGACCGGTGTGATAGATTCGTTTTCCCAATCACGAATATAATCTAAGAACGCTTTTTTATGTTTCATTTGCGGTTTAACTAATTTATACATATGATCAACTCCACACTTATTTTAACATAGTGTATGGTTATCCCTGATTTCTTACACATTAAACATGTTTATTCGCATAGATTGACAACCATTGTCATTTTATTGCATAACTTGATGTTTTTGAGTATAATTCAACTGTAGAAGGAGGTTATATTATGAAATCTAAATATGGATATGGTTGGATTTTAAAATTTGTTTTAGCTGCATTACTCTTAGGTGTAGGTATTTACATGGCATTTGCTGATGAAGTTGTTTACACCATTACAGGGGTTGCGATTGTTCTCTTTTCTCTCCTTCGTGTGATACCACTTATGAAATCACTTCATAAGGAGTCACTTCGCACCATTAATTTGATTGAAATCATCTTTGATACACTCTTAGGAATCGGGATGGTTTATGTTGCGTTAACAAGAGATTTAGCAACTGAGAATATTTGGTCAAGTGTTTATCGTTATGCATTAACTTTTGTTTTCTATGTTAGAGGTCTTGTGTATTTTAATTCTGTTGTCTTTCTTGGTGAAAAAACTGAGATTCCAAAATTTTGGATTCACATTGTTTCACTCACGATTGGTGTCATTATCGCCGTTGTTCCTAATTTTGATTATAGCACCGTTGGATTATTTTTATTAATCATCGCAATCTTAGGTTCTATTTATCTTGGTGCTGATGGTTATGGTGGATATAAAAAATATCGTGAATTTTCTAAGTCATTAAATGAAGGTAAAGAAAAAGACATTTCTCCAGGAGTTCAAGATCAACTTCCGAGTGACAAAAAGAAACATAAAGTTATTGAAGACCCTGAAGATGAAAGACCCTATGTGAACTAAGGCGAAAGCCTTTTTTCATGACATAAAACACATAAAAAGGAGCATATTATGAATTATCAAACATTTATGGATGAAAATAATCCAGTTGTCACATTGACAATCAAAAACTATGGAGTAATTGAAATAGAGTTATTTCCAAAGGTTGCCCCAAATACTGTGAATAATTTTATTCATCACATTGAAAACCATTTTTATGAAGGACTTATCTTTCATCGGATTATTCCTGGTTTCATGATTCAAGGTGGAGGAGGAGCTCGTGTTAGACCTATACGTGGCGAATTTTCTATGAACGGATTTGAAAACACGCTCATGCATACACGAGGTGTAATTTCGATGGCAAGAACTTCTGATCCAAATTCACAGACTACACAGTTTTTCATCATGCATCAAAATTCACCTCATTTAGACCGTCAATATGCGGCATTTGGTGTTGTCACTTCGGGTATTGAAGTAGTTGATCAAATTGCTAAGGCAACTAGAGATGCAAGTGATCGTCCTTATGAAGATATTGTGATTGAATCGATGACTGTTGATCTTAAGGGATTAACTTATAATCCACCCATTTTTCTATAATATGTCGACACGAATTAATAAGTACTTAAGTGAGTCAGGTTTTTGTTCACGTAGAGAGGCTGACCGACTTATTTTAGACCAACGTGTAAAAATTAACGGGGAACTTGCACAAATTGGATCACAAGTTGAAAAAATGGATGTCGTTACCGTTGATAACAAACTTTTATCAAATGAACAAAAACGCCTTTATTTAGTATTTAATAAGCCCGTAGGAATTACCTCGACAACGGATACGAAAATCAAAGGCAACATGATTGATTATATTAATTATCCAGAACTCATTTTTCATATTGGAAGACTTGATAAAGATAGTGAAGGCTTAATTCTACTCACGAATGATGGAGACATTGTTAACCAAATCTTGAGAGCTGAAAATGCGCATGAAAAAGAATATTTAGTCACAGTTGACCGACCAGTTACTGACATATTCTGTGAACAAATGGCGAAAGGTGTTCCCATATTAGATACCATTACACGTCCATGTGTCATAAAAAAAGTTGATTCTAAAACCTTTAAAATTATTTTAACCGAAGGGTTAAATCGACAGATCAGACGGATGTGTGCTTATTTTGGATATAATGTTTTAGCACTTAAACGTATTCGTATTATGCATATTCATTTGGATGTCCCAACTGGAAAATATCGACATCTTACTAAAAACGAAGAAAAAAAATTATTTGAAATTCTAAGAAGCGCTTCATAGAGAGGTGCTTTTTTTTATTGCAAAAATTGTTTTTTATAATGTAAATAAATGTCATTTTTTACTGAGAACACTTTCACTCTGAAAACGACTTTCATGGTCTTCTATTTTAAGTTTTACTTGATATAATAGGTGCACAAAGGGGGGGCGTTCATGGAACAATATCGACTTCATCGTCATTTTTTATGTATTGATTTAAAGAGTTTTTATGCATCCGTTGAATGTGCACTTTTAGGCTTAGACCCCTTTATGACGCCATTAGTAGTCGCAGATAAGTCGAGAGGCAATGGATCAATTGTCTTAGCGGTTTCCCCTTTCTTGAAAGCCCATGGCGTCCCTAGCAGATGCCGAATCTTTGAACTACCTAGTGACCCTAGAATTATCTTTGCAAAACCAAGAATGGCAACGTATCTTGAGTTTTCGACACGCGTGATTGAAATCTATTTATCCTTTGTTTCTGAAGATGATCTTTTTATTTATTCTGTAGATGAGGCATTTTTAGATGTGACTTCTTATCTTTCTTATTATCAAAAAACAGCAGATGAACTTGCAGAGCTTATTTTAGCTAAAATTCGTGATGAAGTTAAATTATACGCGACTTGCGGCATTGGTCCTAATATGTTGATATCAAAACTTGCACTAGATATTGAATCTAAAAAGGCACCTAATTTTATTGCCCATTGGGATTATGAGGACATACCACATAAACTATGGCCAGTAGAACCTTTAAGTGAAATGTGGGGCATTGGACACCGAATGGAAAAAAGGTTGAACCGTTTAGGGTTAAATACTATTGGTGATATTGCCCATTACAATTTAGAAACATTAAAGAAGCTTTTTGGAATTCTTGGTGAAGAACTTTATTACCATACACATGGTATTGATATGAGTTTAATTGGTGAAAACAAAAACCCGACAAAGCGTGTTCATCAAGCAAGTATTGGTAATGGACAAATGCTTTTCTCGGATTATCTTCCTCCAGATATATTTTTAATTATTCGTGAGATGGCCGATGATGTCGCACGTCGTTTACGGTTCGGTCACTATGTCGGTAGAACCAT